>CANOHY010000014.1 GCA_947565915.1 uncultured Eggerthellaceae bacterium
TAGCAAGCTGGGAGTCCATTCGCAGCAGGAAATGATTACCCTCATAGAGCATATTGATCATCTGTCTCCTACCGAACGCTTGCAATTCTGTGCATCGAAAGACAATTAGCTGATAAGCTCCTAACCCCCTTATCACTCGAGCATCTATTCCGATGCGCCCGCAAGCAAACCCATTATTCGTCTCACTCTGATCTTCTGGATATCAGCTGCCTCAACTCCCCTTGCTAATCATTCCAAATCATTCCCAACCATTCCCCTTCCCACGAGGCCATTTCGCAACTCCCACGCTATAATACGAACGGAATTGCTTCCAAAACGCACTCGCACCGACCTCGAAACGCACTCGCAGAAGCAGGCACGCATGATTTCTTTCTACAAATCAGAGAACGGAAAGGTCCAGCAGATCGACAGCATCGAACCCGGGTGCTGGGTCGATGTGCTCGAGCCTACTTCTGAAGAGCATCAATGGCTGGTCGATACGATGGAGATCGTGCCCGAGTTCGTGAAGGCCGCCTTCGACGACGAAGAGACCTCGCACGTAGACGTGGACGAAGACACGCGTCAGGTGCTCGTTATCGTCGACTGCCCGTTCATCGAGGACGAGAAGGACATGGTGGACGCTTCCATCGTGCAATACGACACGCATCCCCTCTCGTTCGTCTTTCTGCCCGAGCAAGAGTACTTCGTCACGCTGTCGTTGCGCCGCAACGAGATCCTCTCCGACTTCGCGCATGGCCGCTACCGTAATGTTTGGACGGCGCGTCGCACGCGCTTCCTGCTACAAATGCTCCTGCGCATCACGCAGCGCTACCTGGTGTGCCTGCGCTCCATCAATCGCCAGATTCGCGAATACGAGCGCATCCTTCGCCGCACCATGCGCAACGACGAGCTTATGAAGATGCTCGGCTTAGAGAAGTCGCTGGTCTACTTCAGCACGTCGCTCAATGGCTTGGAGAGCACGGTCACTCGCATCAGCAACGGACGCATGCTGGATTTGTACGAGGAAGACCGCGAGCTGCTCGACGACGTCATGATCGAGATTCACCAAGCGAACGAGATGTGCAACATCTACACCAACATCCTGAACGGCATCACCGACACGTTCAGCAGCGTTATCTCGAACAACCTGAACATGACCATGCGCACCCTCACTATCATCACGTTGGTGCTCGCCATACCAACCATCATCTTCAGCTTCTACGGCATGAACGTGGAAGGGCTGCCCTTCATCGCATCGTGGTGGCCAGCGGTGGCCATTGCCGCGGCATTATGCGCGGTGGTCATAGTCGTGCTGAAAACGGGGCGCCTGCTGAAATAGCGCACGAGAGGGCAGGCGCAAGTCATCTGGCTCGGGCGCATCGGTACGTGACGCCGCTAACCGTCATCGACCATCACTAAGCATGAGCAACCGAACGAATGCGTCATCAATTGGCTATTTCGTGATGCGGAACGAAGCTATCGCGGTCGATAGCTTCGAACGAATACCCGAGCCCTTGGTAATGCTCTATTATGGTCGGCAGCGCCTCCAGCGTGGTCTGCTTGGCCGCCGAGTCGTGGCACAGCAACACAATGTTGGTGGCGTCGGTGGGCTCGCATGCGTAGGCGATCAGCTCCTCTGCCGTATGGTCGTCGCCATCGCCGAACGACTTGTTCCAATCATAGTATTGGAAACCGCGTGCCTGCACCTCTTCGGCCAAGCGCGACATGATGCCCGCGTTGTAATTGGCTGAGATATCGTTGGACGACCCACCGGGAAAGCGGACGAAACAAGGCACATAGCCTATCTGCTGCTTCACCACCTCGCATATTTGCGAGAGGTCTTGGAAGTATGCCTCGTCGGACGAATACACCCATTCGTAATCGTGCGAGAACGTATGCATGCCAATGGTGTGGCCACGACGGTAGGCCTCAGCAATCATGGGAAAGTAATCGCTATTGTGGCCCACCACGAAAAACGTTGCCTTGCAGTTGTAGCGGTCCAATATGTCGAGCACCGCCTGAGTATTTGCCGAAGGACCGTCGTCAAGAGTGAGATAGACCACTTTGCGATCGCTCTGCTCGAAATTCCAAGTGGCGTTGTTGGGATCGACCGCGAACGACGCATCGCGTGCGGCCAAAGCCGACGAGCTCACGGCACCTCCGGCACCTTCGGCGCCCTTCGCATCCTGACCTGCCACGTTGCCATCATCAGGCGTTGTGGCGCTTGAAGCTCCAGCAGATGCCTCTGGAGACGCAGCCTCGGCCACGTGCGGCGAAAGCGCCTGATAGTTCATGGCGGCTTCGGTTTTCTGCGCTGCCACCATGCCACCTGCGCCCAGAACAACCGCGAGAGCTACGAACACGCCAGCCACGAACTTCGCTTCCCATCGCACTTTGCGAGGTCGATGCTGCACGAAACCGTATTCGTCAACCTGAGCATTGGTCTTCTTGGGACGCTGGACAACCTTCGAGAAAGCCGGATTAGCAGCCTTGCGGTTGCTGGGAACATGGGGCTTTGCCGGACGTACGCCTTGCTGCGCTTGGCTTTGCAACAAAGGCTGCCCGGGCTTTTGCTGCGGTGCTACCGCCTGCTCGCGGTGTGCTGATGCCTGCTCGCGGTGCACTACCGCCTGCTTGCGGCGCTCTGACGCATTCGCGCGCACTTCGTAGCGTTCGCGCGAATACCGCTGTTGGGCTGTGCTTTGCCCATTTGCCGGTCTGCGCAGCGACCCATCGGCACGTTCGGGGCACCGGTCAACATACGCCTTCAGCCCGCGCTGCGGATTCGAAGGCCGCTGCGAATCGCTACGGCTATGTCTCGTTGCGCTGTTCATTGGATTCGGCGGCTATAATACCGCATTCACCTGCGAAGTGTTGAAAGCTCTCAAAAGAAGCGCATATGCTCAGCCCTTGCAAGCGAACAGCACTTCCAAAGCATGATGTTCAACGCTTATCTCATACGAATCGGCCGGCAGCGGCTCGCCATCGATCTGGCAAGGTGGTCGCCTGCCGAACGAGAGGCTAAGCGTCTTTGCCCGGGCGAAATGGATGCCCTTGAACTTCGTGTGATGCGCGTTCTTGGCCATGAGGAACTTGAAGGTGGCAGCTGGCACGCTCATGGGCGAAGCGTAGCAAATGTCGAGGATGCCATCGGAAGGGTCAGCGTTCGGGCAAACGCGAAAGCCGCCCCCATAAGTGGGGCCATTCTGCACGGCGAACATCAGCACGGGCATCTCCACCGGCTCGGAGCCATCGAGCGACATCGTGACATGATACGTATCCAGGTGGTGGAGCAGCTGGTCGATGCCGCTGCCAAGATACAGGATGGTTCCCTGCTTGCCCGTCCTTTGACGACGCTCGACCGTATCGAGCGCTATGGCGGCATCCAACCCGAAGGACAGCGTCTCGTCGAAGTACACGCCATTGCAACAGCCCACGTCGTAGGGCCTTATCTCCGCATCGAGAAACTGCACGATGGCATCGGGAACGGAAAGCGACATGCCAAGGGTCTTCGCCAGGTCGTTTCCCGAACCAACGGGAATAAGGCCGAACACGGGCCGCTTCGACTTCGGCAGTTCCATGAGCCCGTTCACAACCTCATGCGCAAGACCATCGCCCCCAAGTGCGATCACTGTGGCATAGCGATCCGTTCCCGCTTCGCTTGCAATCGCAACCGCGTGCTTGGGATGCTGCGTGATGGCCAGATCCACGAAGCCAGCTCCCATCCATTCGACCAGCAAGTCATAGGCAATCTGCGCCGCCTTCGCACCATTGCCTCGCTGAGCCGCCGGATTGGCGATAAGCAGAATCTTGCCATCTCTCATGGGAACCGCCTTCAGGCCAAGGGGCAGCGCAAGGGCGCAAGGGCGCAGGCGCGCAAACCCCTATTTGCATCGTGAATTCGATTGTATCGCATGCGTGGTTGCGTCTGGGGTTGGTCGTATAATCGTCCTGTTCTGCAACGTACCCGAAAACATCGCGGCATTCCAGCCGGAAATGCCGCCGATCAAAAGGACATCATGCAAGAAACCGCACAGCTGCCGCGTTTCTTCGAAGAAGGCATTCGCGTAGCTTACGACAGCGAGGAAATCGATCGCATCATCGCTGGCTGCAAAGCTAATCGCGCAACCACGTTGCGCGCCAACACCTTGCATACCACCGATTGCGAAGTCGAATCGGCGCTCAACCAGGCGGGACTGGCCTTCAAGCATGCGCCTTGGTACCAAGATGCGCTCATCTTGCCGCCAAAGAGCGAATCAGCTTTGCGTGCGCTGCCCCTCTTCGAAGAGGGAGACATCTACATCCAAAGTCTTTCGTCCATGCTGCCGCCACTTGCACTGCATGCAGCAGGAGGCCAAGACATCTGCGATATGTGCGCTGCGCCGGGCGGAAAGACAACCCAGCTCGTTGCCCTCACCAAAGGCAAGGCGTTCATCACTGCTTGCGAGATGCACGAACCTCGCGCCCAGAAGCTCGAGTTCACGCTCGGCCGCCAAGGTGCGAAGAACGTCACGGTGATGCGCACCGACGCACGCAAGCTCGACGAGTTCTTCAGCTTCGACCGCATTCTGCTGGATGCGCCTTGCACGGGCTCGGGCACGCTGAGCACCCGAAACCCCAAGCAAGCTGCCCGCTTCACCCCCGAGCTGCTTCGCAAATCCGTGAAGTCGCAACGTGCCCTGCTCGCCAAGGGCCTGAGTCTGCTGCGGCCAGGAGGCGAACTGGTATATTCAACGTGCTCGATACTTCCCCAAGAGAACCAAGAAGTCATTCAATGGGCCCTTGACCAGGCGCCCAAGTGTGCAACATACGAGCTTGCCACGCTGGAAATCCCGCAAAGCGATAGCATCCCGCGCCTGCCCTGCCCGCTTCCCGAAGCTCTCTGCGTTTGCCCTGATGGCCAATACGAAGGTTTCTTCGTCGCCCGGATAAAGCGCACGAGATAAGCGTGATTGTTGTCGTATCATTGATGCCTGCCGTAAAAAAAGAGCGCGAAAAGAGCAATCATGATCTTCAACAACGTACTGGAAGCCATGGGGCGCACGCCCTTGATTCGCCTGAGCCGCATGGTGCCCGAGGGCTCTGCGCAAATCCTCGTGAAATACGAAGGACTGAATGTTGGTGGCTCGGTGAAGACGCGCACTGCTTGGCAAATGATCACCGAAGCCCAGAAGAACGGTCTCATTGGACCGAACACCATCATCGTTGAGCCGACGAGCGGAAACCAGGGCATCGGCCTTGCACTTGTTTGCGCTGTGCTGGGATTGAAAGCCACCATCATCATGCCTGATAGCGTTTCAGAAGAGCGCCGCAAGCTGGTGCGGCACTATGGCGCCGAAGTAATCGTGGTGCACGATGATGGAGATATCGGCAAATGCATCAACGAGTGCATCGCCACCGCCGAGCGCATGGCCGAGGCTGACCCCAACGTTTACATCCCGCAGCAATTCAAGAATCCTGACAACCTTTTTGCACACAAGTACCACACCGCGCTTGAAATCGTGGAAGACGTGGAGGGGCCTATCCATGGGTTCTGCTCGGGCATCGGCACCGGTGGTACCATCTCGGGCATCGGCCAAACGCTGAAGAAGCTCTATCCCGATGTGGAGATTTGGGCCGTGGAACCCGAGAACGCAGCCATCCTGTCGGGCGGGGGCATTGGCACGCATCTGCAGATGGGCATCGGTGACGGGCTGATTCCCGACATCTTGGACCAAAGCATCTACAGCGCCATCGCCATCATCTCCGATGACGAAGCCATCGCCACCGCACGGCGCCTTGCACGGGAAGAGGGCCTGATGGTAGGCGTTTCCAGCGGCACCAACGTGGCTGCAGCGCTGCGGTTAGCCGAGAAACTGGGCGCAGGGAAGACGGTTGTAACCCTTCTACCCGACACCGGCGAGCGCTACTTCTCCACCGCGCTGTTCGCCAACGAATAGCCTCTCTCAGTGTCTAGTGAGCTTGGTTGCGATGCCCTAAGGAAAGCAAAAGGCCAGGCGGATATGCCGCCTGGCCTGTGAGTTTTGGTGGGCCCAGCAGGATTCGAACCTGCAACCAAAGGATTATGAGTCCTCTGCTCCACCGTTGAGCTATAGGCCCAAAGCCCATTTATTCTAACACTGTGCGAGCCTAATCTTGCGTCGGCGGCACGAAAGGCACCAGCTTCCCGTTGGGAAAGAGCGCTACCATTCCATGGTCGCGGCCATGCAGCAATTCCTCAGCAATCGCCAGCGACACGTCCCGGTAATACGGATTCTCCTCGTTGATCAGCTGAATCTGCCCATCCACCTGCACGCTGATGGCAACCACGAACAGCTGGTCATCGAGCGGCAGAGCGTTCTGCCCATTGGACATGCCCAAACCTAAAGCCGTAAGAATGCGGTCGCGATTGATATAGAAATCGGGATAGTTCGTAGCATCCTCAAGTTCGCCCTCATCCATGTGAGCAAGGCATATCTGCCACGCGAACAACTCGCTAGGCTGCTGGTCGACAGCGCCATTCGAACCGGGATTGTAGGTGAATCCGTACTTGTTGCCGTCAGCCATGAAAATCCTTTCTCGCATGCTCGCATAGATTCTATCGCACAGCCAGGATGCTCATAACTCCGTCACCTAATGCTTGCTTGGCCCTTGCTTGGAGCGCGTCTTTGCGCCCGTGTTCGCTCTTGTGCCCGCGCTGACGTGCGCACGCGCTTTGGCGCTCATGCTCGCATCAACATGCATCACGTAGCATTTATGGATCTTGGGAGTGCGCTCGAAATCCTTGGGGATGGTTTGCTCGGATATGTCCTCCAAGATGATGCCATGCTTTGCCAGCGTTTCCAAATCGGGCTTGAAGCTGCGCAGGTTGCACGAGAAGATGGCCATGCCATTGCGGTCGAGCACATGGGCCACATTGATCAGCAGCTCCACGTGGTCGCGCTGGACATCCCAGGTGCGCTTGCCCATCGACTTCGAATTCGAGAACGTGGGCGGGTCAACGAACACCAGGTCGAAGCGCATGCGGTTGCGCCTCGCCTGAGTGAGCCAGCGCATCACGTCCCCATGTTCGAAGACATGCTGCTTGCCTGCAAAGCCGTTGGCCTCCATGTTTCGTCGCGCCCAATCAAGGTAGCTTTGCGAGAGGTCAACCGTCGTAGTGGACGCAGCGCCACCATGCGCGGCGAAAACACTTGCCGCTCCCGTGTAAGCGAACAGGTTCAAGAAGCGCTTGTCGCGGCTTAGCTGGGATATGCGCTGCCGAATGGGCCTGTGGTCTAAGAAGAGGCCCGTGTCCAGGCGCTTCGAGAGGTCAACTTCGAAAAGCAAGCCGCTTTCATCCACGGTGGTTGCATATGCGCGGCCCTGCTCCTTGCTGTATTGCTCGCCGCCCTTCGCGCGCGTACGGCGCTTCGCGAAAACGTGGTCGGGACGCACGCCGCACACAATCGGCGCAATCGCCAGCACGTCGTTGAAGCGGCGCTGTGCCAGAACCGGATCCACTGATGCCGGTGGCGCATATTCGGCAATATGAAGATAGCTGTTGCCCTTCGCCTCCCCGGCTCCTTCATACCAATCGATGGCTACCGCATAATCAGGCAAATCGGCATCATAGAGGCGATAGCAGCTCACGCCTTCGCGGTGCGCCCACTTCCTGCGCTCCCTCGCCACCTTGCGCAAGCGCGCGGCGAACTGCTCGGAGTTGCGCTCGTAGGCTTCCACTTCGCGCAACGTGCCATCCGAAAGACTTGTCACTTGGATGCTCGGGTACTCGACAGGCTTAGCATTCGCTATGCTCACGCGCGCGCTTGACCTGCCTTTTCCTAGCTCATACGCACGAACATGGTCGAGAGGGAAATCGGGCGCTATGCCCTCGCCGTCAAGAGCAACCGCTCGCAGCTCGCCGTTAACGCTTCGCGCTGCAGCAAGGAACGCTGCTCGCTCTGCACGAGACTGAGCCCCTCGCTCGTCTGCCAAGCGAGATGCCAAGTTGGAAGCCACCAGGCACGCTACAGCATCGCTGGCTGCACCTTCATCGACTGCATCCTGCACGCGTCGCACGGCCGCAGCGCAATCAGAGGCATCACCTAGCTCCACGCTTACGATTGGGCGCAAACCCGCTCGACGAATATGCTTGCGCGCCTTCGCAATGAGAGGCGACGAAGTCGAAAGGCCAATGCAGCGCACCTTTTCGGGGTTCGGCCGCCCTTCGCCCGAAACGAGTGCACCTTGCAAGCCAGCAAGCTCAGACAGCCTGCGCTCGAAGCGCTCCTCGGCCTCCGATTCGATTGCGCGCCATGCTGCCTCGTCGAACGCGCGCCATGCTCGAAAACCCCATTGCGCACGCCCGAGATTCGGAGCGCGGTCGCAAGCCACCGAAGCAGCCTCGACCAGCATGATGCCCTCGCGGCATACCGGATCGACAATGGCCGCTCGCTGCGCAAAGCCATCCTCTGCGCCGCTGAGGGCAATTGCGCCAGCTGCGAGCGAGCAAGCAAGCGCCTCCTCTTGCGTCTCTTCCTCGAAGAGGTAAGGCCGATGGTTCAATGCCTCGCCAGACAAGTCAAGCGAAATGGTAGCGCGCTGGCCACGGATGCGCACATCGATCGATGCTCGCAAGCCATTCGCAGATACGCCTGCCCCACCTTCGCGCTCTCTCAGGCAATCGGCAATGGCATCTTTCACCTTCAACGACGTGAAGCGCGTGTTGCGCAGCTGCTCGTTTGTTCCTTGCGCGCGCACGGAAAACGAGGCACCTTCAGTCATGAGCTCGCGCCACCTTATGCTTGCTGCCCCTGCGTAGAGGGCATCGGCATCGCGTGCATCCACCCGGCCCACCACTAACAGGATACGCGAAGCCAAACGCGACCAAAGGCACGCCCGGTAGGCAAGATCATCAACGCAAAAGAACGCAACGCCCCCGCTCAGGGGGCGAACGCGTTCGATTCCCAGGGCCTTCAGCTCTTCAGCAAGCTGAGCCTCCAAGCCGCTCAGGCAGCTCGCAAAGAACTCACGCTCCACGCTAGTCCTCGAGATAATCTTTCAGCTTGCTCGAACGGGACGGATGGCGAAGCTTCGCCAAGGTCTTCGATTCTATCTGACGAATGCGCTCGCGCGTAACGCCGAACTCGCGGCCAACTTCCTCCAACGTGCGCGGATGCCCGTCTTCCAGGCCAAAGCGCAGGCTGATCACCTTGCGCTCGCGCTCGGCCAAGCCGTCGAGCACCTTCGATAACTGCTCTTGCAGCATGCTGAAGCTGGCAGCGTCGGGAGGCACTACAGCGGCATCATCCTCGATGAAGTCGCCCAACTGGCTATCCTCTTCCTCGCCAATGGGCGTTTCGAGCGAAACGGGCTCTTGCGAGATCTTCTGGATCTCGCGCACGCGCTCGGCAGTAAGGCCCATCTCCTCGCCAATCTCTTCGGGAGTTGGCTCGCGCCCCAAGTCTTGCAGAAGCTGGCGCTGGATGCGCACCAGCTTGTTGATAGTCTCCACCATGTGCACTGGAATGCGGATGGTGCGCGCCTGATCGGCGATTGCGCGCGTGATGGCTTGGCGAATCCACCACGTGGCATACGTGGAGAACTTGAAGCCTTTCTTGTAGTCGAACTTCTCGACCGCGCGAATAAGGCCCAGATTCCCCTCTTGGATAAGGTCCAAGAACAGCATGCCGCGACCCACATAACGCTTGGCGATCGACACCACCAAACGCAGATTCGCTTCGATTAACTGCTGCTTGGCATCAAGGCCCACTTGCTCGATACGACCAAGGCGGCGCATATCCCTGCGCGAGAGCTCCTCGCCGCTCTCCTCAGCTGCCTCTATCTCGGCAGTCGCAGCCACGCCCGCTTCGATCTTCATGGCAAGGTCGACCTCTTCGGCCGCCGTCAGCAACGGAACCTTGCCGATTTCCTTAAGGTACATGCGCACGGGATCGCCCGTGAGCATCGTCACGCCGCTTTCGGCGCTGCGGCGCCGAGTCGCTTTCGACTTCGAACGCGTTGAAACCTTCGGCAGGGCAACCTCGCTCGCTGCCTTGAGCTCTTCTTCGGGAATGCCCTCCAGGAGGTCTTCCTCGCCCTCTTCGACCGACACCTCGTCGATGTCCCCGCGCGAGATTGCCGCATCGGCCTCGCTTGACTCGTCGATAACGGCTACATCCGTTTCCTCGGCTTCCGATTGCGCGCCGGTTGCCTCTTCTGCTTCAACTACCACGACTTCGCGTACCTCCTCCTCGACGTCTGCCTTCTTGCGAGTGGCTTTTGCCGCTTCAGAACTCGCTGCCTTCGGGGCAGTAACCTTCTTGGGAGGGGTTGCGGCTTTTGTATCCTTCGCGGAAGCGCTCTTGTTCGCTGATGACTTGGCAGCCTGCTTCTCGGCAGCCTTGGCCTTTGCTTGGGCAGTGGGCTTGCTCGTTTCTGAGGCTTTTGCGGAAGCAGCGTTCTTCGCAGAAGATGCCTTGCCCTTGGCCTTGCCTGTCATCTTGGCAGCAGCCTTCTTGGCTGTTTCCAACACCGATTTCGTTGCGCTTTTCTTCTGTTTAGCGGGCTGCTTCGAAGCCTTCGTCCCAACCGATGATGAAGCTGCACTACTTGCTGGTTTCGCCGTTGTCTTGGCTGGTGTCTTCTTCGTTGTTCCTGATTTCTTCGATGATGCTTTGGATGTGGTCTTCTCTTGGGTGGTAGCCACGCAAACGTCCTTTCGAAAACCTTGTCACATAGTTAAAGCCCCGGGGTTCAGGGCGCAAAGATACAGCAAACGATTGTACCATGCATGCGAAGCCCTCCACAAGGTTTTCTTAAGCCCTCATGCCCACTGGGCGAAGAGGGTCTTGTCGCCTTCGAGCGTGAGCACATCTCCCACTTGGAAAGCTTCGCCTTCTCCAAGCTCATCGGTATTCCATCCCGCGAAGCTCATGCCTTCGCAGCTTGTTGGACACGCGGGAACCACGATGCTATCTCCTGCATTCGCAGCTTGCGCCAAAGGCTCGCTGCCTGGCTGCACTACGAACCTCAGCTTAGCCTCGGCAATGCCGAATCCCCAGTTTATGCGGGCAATCGCATCGCCTTCTTTCCACACGCCGTCTATCGGGCCACACGTACCCGCAAAGGATGCCGCTAGGGATTTGCCCTCCTGAATGACGATTGGAAGCGCGGCAAGAGATGCCGATGGCTTATCTCCCAGGCAGTCTCCAAGGTTGATTATGCGCTTGGCACCCTCATCAGAGTCGAGCTGCATCTCAATGGCAATCTGCCCGCGACCAGGGGTGCCCGCAGCCACTTCCCATGCTGATGCCCCCTCAACCTTCATACGGCTCAACGTCAAAGGTCTCATTCCCAAGTTCTCGATGCTGCAAGCCTGACGGGCGCTCACCCTTCCCAGCGCATCTGCCACAAGCTCGATGGTCGTCGGCACGCTCAAGGTAAGCTGGACAGGTTCCCATTGGGCATACAAGGTAACTGCAACAGAGTCTCCCTGAAGCACTGCGGTGCCGTTCGCAGGAAGCTGCAATCCCTTTCCATCAGGGCTCGTATTCCAGCCTGCGAAAACATACCCTGGTCGCGTGAACGTACAGCCGGGGTCGCGCACTGCGTAGTCGGGCCCCGTAACGACGCCCGGCGGCGAAAACGCCCCTTCTCCCCCATTCGCGTCGAACGAAACCCGATAGCAGCTGATCTTCCATAAGGCGCGCATGGTAACGGTGCCCTCGGAGGTGGCAGTGAGGTTCGATACGGTTTGCCCGGCAACATACGTTGCGCCATTCGAGCAGCGCCAACCCACGAAGGTGTGATCGGCCCACGAATACGGGCAGTTCGGCATAGTGTAAGTCAAGCCATATTGCAGCTTCTGGGTAGCATACGATCCGCTCGTCGCGCCATTGCCGTCATAGGCAACATAGTAGTACTTGACCCCATAGCAGCTGATGCCCTCTTCATTGTAGCCAGAGAGCCGAGAGGTCAGCGCATAGCTGTGCGCATCGGATGCCGGACGATAGAAGCGATACACCGTGATGCCTTGGGCGTCGTCGGAATAGAACGCCACGCCTTGGCGTGTCCATCCTATGCCGCCCAGGCGGTTATACTCGCTGGCCGATATCGTGAAGTGATACTTGATGGTCTCATAGGGGTTATGCAGCATGTACACCGGCGTGGAAGAAGAGGTGGGCACCACCGTGAGCGCCGTCTTGCCCCCATAGCCCGAAGGCGCCGAGCCTGTCGACAGATAACCATAGTATCCCGAGTTGTAGCGATACAAGGTGCGCACGCTTGCAGAAGAGGTTCGCCGCGGCCGTTGCGCCTCTTCGCTCAAGGCTCCCGTTGCCACGTTGCGCCACACGGCTCTAAGCACTATTCGCCGGTCCTCATCGGCAAAGCTCTGAAGCGTAAGAGGACCGCTCCAACCAACCTGATCGCACGCGCCAACAGGCTCCCATGAAAGCCCTGCAAGCTCCTGGCCATCTTCCAATCGAGCCGCATTGAGCTTGCAAAGCTCGGGGACCACCGTGACCCAATGGGAGAACCGCCATCCTTCGCGCACGAAGGTGCATGCGGGAAGCGCGCGCAAGGACGTATCGATTGGAGCAACGCTCACATCCCATGTCGGCATCTCGCCCTGGCCGCCAGCTGCATCGAAGTCGATTGCATAATGCACGGGTCGATCGAAGATGCCTGCGCTCAGAGTCTGATCGCCTAATCCAGGTTCGCTTCCTTGCCCAGCGCTCTCGACAGCATCGCTTGCAAGGGCATCGTCGATGCCTGCCGAAGCGCACGCGAGCAACGCAAGCATCAATGCCAGTGCTAGGGCAACTGCGCGCACGAAGCCCTTCGCAGCCTCCAGGCCATTGCCCCTCCATGCGCTCAAGCCTCGCGCTTTCTCGAACCGCCACATCATCGGACTTCTCCCCATCGCGCGCCACGCGTTGCTCAAGCCGCTCTACCAGGTGTTACGAACCACTCGATTTGCCCAAAGGCTATCTCGCGCGTGACATCTTGCGAAACGTTGCCCACATGCCCCGCGAAGCTCAGCTGCACCCGATCGCTTGCATCTGCGTTCGTGCGCGACGCCATGTTCCACTCGGCAGGGTTGAGAACCGCCGCCTTGCTCAGATACGAGGCTATGCTCAATGCATCGCCAGCAGGGCCGACCTTCAAGTCCACGCAATTGCGCTCGGCGCTTGCCGTGGCATCCGCAACGATGCTCCACCCATTGAGCGGCGACACGCGCAACGAGGAAACATGCACGTCATACACTGACTCGTTTTCGATATACACCAACTCGGGGCTTGGTCCCACCAACGTGCCATCGGGCATCACCGTGAAATCGATGCGCGTGGGCACCGTGAAGGCCAAGTTGTCGCCTAGCCCATCTCCATCGAGGTCGGGGTTGGCAAGGTCGCCCGTAGCAGCCGTGCCACCGCTCTCGCCGGAGCTTTGCAGCTTCAGCACCAAGCTCGATTGACCCGACCCCGTCTGCCCTGCTGCCACTTCGGCATAAGCAGGCGCTGCCATGCAAAGCGCCGTTACCTCGAGCACTGCCAAAGCCGCACCTATCATGCCAACTGCCGTTGCCGCCCTTTTTGCTAATGCCATCATGAAGCACCGCCTTTCTCCATGCGCCCTACGACTGAGCGCGAATGACCAATTCGACCGAAACAGGATTGCCGTAATCGTTCCCATCGTCATCTACCGCGAAAACCGTGGCAGTTGCAGCACCTACATGCGCCTCGGGCACTTGCACCGTTGCCAAGGCAAAGCCCGGCAGCACCCGCTCGCTCTCATACACGGTGCGGCCATCCTGCTCGATGATGAAGCGCTCCGCAAAGCCGTTGTTGTCGGGGCTTACCACGAAGTTCAATGCCAACGTGCTCGTTTGCACGTCAAGTGTCGGATTCGGAATGAGCGACACCGTGATGCGGCTCTTTTGCACCGACTCGTCCAAGGCAGCTTGAGCCTCCGCAACATCAGAGGTGAAAGAGGGCACGATGCGCGAACCTGCAGTACCTTGCGGCAAAAGCAGCCGCCACGCGAGCAAAGCGAGCAGCAGCAAGAGCAGCAAGATAATCAAGATGATGACAATGCGCCGCTTCCTCTTCTCGCACGCATCGTCCTCGCATGTTTCGTCATAGCGCAAATCCATGGGCTTCCCTTTCGTTCGGCTCATGCTAGAGCGCACGAAGTCACGGGAATTACACCGATGCACCTGCATTCGTTCGACGAATCGGGAAGCGTGAATCTGGTTTTTCCAACAAGCAACCGTCAGCAAGTATGCTGCTTGCCCCAACGAGTATCCGATTCGTCCTACAGAAGATTCAAGGGATCTATGTCGATTGCCATGTTGAAATCCCGCGAAGGCTTCATCGAACGCGCTACGGGCAGCAGCACTTCCGACAAGGGCGCATCAAGCGGCGCTTTCACCACCACATGCCAACGATACGTTCCCCTCAGCTTCGAGAGCACGCACGGCGTTGCCGCAAGCACCTGCCACGAGCCATCCGTTTGCTCGCTCACGCGCTGTGCGATGGCTTGCTGCAACTGCTCGGCACCAGCGCGCACGGCATCTTCTCGCTGGCCCCACACCAGCACGTTGGCAAGCCGCACATACGGCGGATATCGCAGCGCCTTGCGCTTCGGAAGCTCGCTTCTGAGGAACTCGGCTCGGTCGTAGGCGGCAGCAGCTTTGATGGCCGATGCATCGGCCTGATACGTCTGCACCATTACCTCGCCCTTCAAATTCGCTCGCCCCGCGCGCCCTGCCACCTGCTCGATCAAATCGAAGGTGCGCTCCGAAGCCCGATAATCAGGCAGGTAGAGCTGGGTATCTGCATTCACCACGCCCACCAAGGTAACGTCGTCGAAATCCAGCCCCTTGGCTATCATCTGCGTACCCAAAAGAACCGCACTGGGCGCAGCCCCGAAAGCCTCCAGCAGCCGTTGATGAGCACCCTTGCCACTGGTGGTATCGGCATCCATGCGAATGATGGGCACTTGGCAGAACTCGGGCCCAAAGCCATCGAGCAGCGCCCGCAACTCGTCTTCGACACGCTGCGTTCCAGCTCCGAACTTCCTCAAATAGGGACTTTCGCACTGAGGGCAGGTAGCAGGTGCCGATTGCTGGTATCCGCAATGATGGCAAATCAGCTTGTTGCCCCGCTCGTGGTAGGTAAGCGATGTCGAGCACGAAGGACAGCTGGGAACGAATCCGCAATCGCGGCATAGCAGGAACTTCGCGAAACCGCGCTGATTCAACAGCAGCACCGCCTTATGGCCCTGCGAAAGCGCATTGCGCAGCCCATCCGCAAGCTCGGCCGAGAACATGGCGCGAGAGCCGCCCTTGAACTCACGGGCCATGTCAACGACATGCACCGGAGGCAAAGGCTTGCCATTCGCGCGCTCGCTCAAGCGCACGCATGTCCAAAGGGGGTCGAACTTCGCCGCATAGAGGCTTTCGATGGCAGGGGTCGCGGACCCTAGCACCACGGTTGCCCCAGCTCGCCGCGCCATCCAAATTGCAACGTCGCGTGCGTGGTAGCGAGGTGCGCTCTCCTGCTTGTAGGTGCTTTCGTGCTCCTCGTCTATCACGATGAGCCCCAAGTTCCCAAGCGGTGCGAACAGGGCGCTGCGCGCGCCTACCACCACGCGCGCCTGACCGCTGCGAATGAGATCCCACTGGTCGAAGCGCTCGCCGGTGCCCATGCGCGAATGCAAAACAGCCACCTGGTCACCGAAGCGTCCCCTGAAGCGCGCAACCGTTTGCGGCGTCAACGAGATCTCGGGCACCAGCACGCAGGCGCTTCGCCCTTGCGCAAGCTCCTCTTGGATTGCCCGCAAATACACCTCGGTCTTCCCCGAGCCTGTCACGCCATCGATGAGTACCACGCTGCCGTTTCGCGCTGCTCGCGCGCGATTGATGGCCTCTATCGCCTGCACTTGCCCTTCCGTGAGCTGGGGAAGCTCGCTCTCGTCAACCAATCGAGGCGACTGCGCTTCCATGCCGCGCAGTCGACGTCGCCGCTCCACCGTGATTACGCCCTTCTGCTGCAAGGCGCCCAGTGCTTGGGAAACCGATCCGAACTCGGCAGCAAGCTCGGCCACGCGCAGCTCTCCACCCTGCAGCGCATCCAGAATCTGCCGTTGCTTGACAGCATTCTTGCGCGGCGTGAAATCGGCTGCCTGGGGCTTGAGCGACACCCACCTGTCGTCAACGGCGCCGATGGCTGGCTCCTCCAACCGCCAATGGCCATTGCCACTGCGCACCATGCGAGGCACGCCGCCAGGCGGCGTGAACAGGTGGATGCACGATGAAAGCGGCGCGATGTAGCGGTCGGCCAGCCACTGCGCGCAAGCAGCACCTTCCTCGTCGAAGTAAGGGCCACCGACCACTTGCTCGATAGCTCTCAGCTTGGATTCGTTGATGCCCTCGGGCAACTCGCCGGATGGGAAGTCGGCAATCTGCACGACGAAGCCCACAGCCTTGCGACCGCCCAAGGGAACTACCACGCAGCTTCCCACCTCTATTGCAGTTTCGCCGCTTCCTGCGCTTTCGGGCGCAAGATACCAGTAGGCACGGTCGAGCGCCTGCGTTGCTACGTCAACTATTACCGAAGCAAGCCTCATGGGCGCCCGGTTAAGCGCCAACGGCAGCCTTCAGCTGATCCACGCGGTTGCACTGCTCCCAGGTGAACTCGGGGAGCTCGCGCCCGAAGTGACCATAGTTGGAGGTGAGCCGATAGATGGGGCGTCGAAGCTGCAATGTGTCGATGATGGCAGCCGGGCGAAGGTCGAACACATCGAGTACCGCTTGCTCGATCTTCTCCTCGGGCACAGTGTTGGTGCCGAAAGTGTTCACGTAGACCGACAACGGACGAGCAACGCCAATGGCATAGGCCAGCTGCACTTCGCAGCGCGAAGCCAATCCCGCTGCCACGATATTCTTCGCAACCCAGCGCGCCGCATAGGCTGCCGAGCGGTCCACCTTCGTGCAGTCCTTGCCCGAGAAAGCGCCACCGCCATGGCGTCCCATGCCACCATAGGTATCCACGATGATCTTACGACCTGTGAGGCCTGTGTCTCCCATGGGGCCGCCCACTACGAAGCGCCCCGTGGGGTTCACGTATATGTCGGCATCTTGCCAGCGAACGCCTTCGGCCTCGAAGACGGGTTCGATAACCTGCTTAATGAGGTCGGCCTTGATCTGGTCAACGGTCACATCGGCAGCGTGCTGGGTGGAAATGAGCACCTTTTCCACCTTCACGGGCTTGTCGTCTTCATAACGCACCGTCACCTGCGTCTTCCCGTCGGGGCGCAGGTAAGGAAGCGTGCCATCCTTGCGCACCGCGGTCAGGCGCTCGGCCAAGCGATGCGCTAGGTATATCGGCATGGGCATGAGGGTAGAGGTCTCGTCGCAGGCATAGCCGAACATGATGCCCTGGTCGCCTGCGCCGATCTTATCGTAGGCATCGCTGCCCGAAACTTGGCCCTGCTGCACCTCATACGACTCGTCAACGCCAAGCGCGATGTCGGCCGATTGAGCATGCATGTAGTTCGACACTGCGCAGGTATCGGCATCGAAGCCCATGTCAGAACCGCGATAGCCGATGTCGCGAATAACATCGCGCACGATGGAATCCACATCCACATAAGCTTGCGTGCGCACCTCGCCCATCACCGTGACTATTCCCGTAGTGGTGAAGGTCTCGATGGCGCAGCGCACCTCATCCACATTGGCAGGTACGCCGCTTCCTGGCGAAACGTAGCCCTCTTGGGCCAACAAGGCCTCCTTGCTGATGATCGCATCGAGGATTGCATCGGAAATCTGGTCGCAGAGCTTGTCGGGGTGGCCTTCCGTCACCGACTCTGATGTGAACAAGTAGCTGTTCTGGTCTGCCATCGCTTCTCCTTTTGCATCGAAAAGCCCTGAGCGCACAACGACTGTCCCTGCAGCGGCAACCGCACCATCGCGTCCTGCGGCTTGCCATCTGCTCGGTCGGCTTCGTTGCCCGTCGCCTTATTCGCCTTGCGATTATACTCGATTGCAGCAATCTGGCAGTTTCGCTTCGACCAAACGAACATCTGCTGCCAGCGGTGGCGTTCCCTGCGATGAGCGCTACAATTATCCGCGTTCGCATCGACAAGCAAGGAGTCTTCATGGCAAACGACAAGGTTCGCGTTCGCTTCGCACCCTCGCCCACTGGCAAGCTGCATATCGGAGGCGCTCGCACGGCCATATTCAACTGGGCCTTCGCCCGTGCGAATCAGGGCGATTTCATACTGCGCATCGAGGATACCGACCCCGAACGCTCCACCGAAGAGAACGTGGCAGTAATCCTGAACGCCATGGATTGGCTTGGACTGAAGTGGGACGAGGGCCCCGTGGTGGGCGGCAGCCATGGCCCTTATTACCAAACGCAACGCATGGATACCTATTTCGAAGCCCTCGAACAGCTAAAGGCAAGCGATGCCGTGTATCCCTGCTTCTGCACGAAGGAGCAGCTCGACGCCAAGCGCAAGAAGGCCGAAGCTGAAGAAGGTGGCTATAGCGGCTACGACCGCACTTGCCGCGACCTCGACCCTGCCGAAGCGCAGGAGCGCATTGCCGCTGGAGAGCCGCACGTGTGGCGATTGAAGGTACCTGATGGTCACGGTCCTATCGAATTCGACGACATGGTGTATGGTCCCATGAGCTTTCCCATCGAGGCCATGGACGATATGATCGTGATGCGCAGCGACGGTACGCCAACCTACAACTTCGCCGTGGTATGCGACGATGCCAACATGCAGATCACGCATGTCATCCGCGGAGACGACCATCTCTCCAACACGCCCAAGCAAATTCTCATCTACGAGGCGCTCGGTCGTCCGCTTCCGCGGTTCGCGCACCTTTCCATGATCCTCGGCTCCGACGGCAAGAAGCTCTCCAAGCGCCACGGGGCCACCAGCGTGGAAGAGTATCGCGACCGTGGATACCTCTCCGATGCGCTCGTGAACTTCCTCGCGCTTCTGGGCTGGTCGCTCGACGGGGAGACCACCATCATCTCGCGTGACGAGCTGTGCCGCGCGTTCAGCTTGGACCGCGTGACGAAGAAGGATGCGGTGTTCGACGAGACGAAGCTGAATTGGATTGACGGCGTGTACATCAGGGAGATGGGCGCAACCGCATGGGTCGAGCAAGCACGCACGTTCCTCGCAGAAGCCGTGGCCTTGGGCAGCATGGCTCCAGAGGGCGCGCAGATCGTTCCGACGCCGAATCCTTCCGACCCGAACGCACCGCAACCGGAGCCTCATCTGGTAACCGAAGACGCTTTGCTAAGCGGCTTCGACTACGTTGACGAGCATGCCGCGTGGTTCGAACGCGTGTATCCCCTGGTAAGCGAGCGTCTGGAGCGCTTCGATCAGATTCCCGAGAAGCTCGCCTATCTGTTCTGGGGCCCGAATTGCCAGCTCGACGAGAAGAGCGTGCGCAAGGTGCTGGAGAAGGACCGCGCCGATGAGGCGCTGCGCGCATGCTACGAGGTGCTGGCTAACCCCGACAACCCCTGGGAAGCTGGCATCCTGGAAGAGCAATGCCGCGCTTTGGGCGACCTTCTGGACATGAAGCTGAAGAACTTGCTGCAACCATTGCGCGTGGCCATATGCGGCAACATGGTTTCGCCTCCGCTCTTCGAGAGCATCGAGCTCATGGATCGCTCGCAAGTGATGCAGCGCATTCGCAACGTGATGGATACCGTGTATGGTGCCGACTTGGATGTGACGCTCGTCTAAGCCCAGGCAACCATTTGGCATGTGATAGGAAAGCATCATGACCGTACTCGATAAGAATGCCTCTTTACAGGAGGTGCGCGATTACTTCTCGCACGACCTCTTCGCTGCTGAAGCATGCGGGTGTCGCATCATGGAAGCGGCACCCCAGCACGCCGTATGCGAATTCGACATACAGCCCACTCACCTCAATGCGCAAGGCGGCGTGATGGGAGGCGCCTTGTTCACGCTGGCCGACTACGCCATGGCTGTTGCCAGCAATATCGGTGAAGAGCCGTCGGTTTCTGTCAGCAGCTCGATCGAGTTCATGTCGGCAGCAAAGGGCAAGAAGCTCATCGCCACTGCCAGCTGCGACAAATCGGGACGTGCTCTGGCCTTCTACACAGTGCTCATCCAAGACGAGCTAGGCACCAACGTGGCGAAGATGACCACCGTCTCCTACCGCAAGGCCCACTAGCCCCCCAACAGATGCGTCTTGGCTCAATGCGCAAGACCTTGGCTTCGCACCCATGCGCGACGGCGAAATCTTTAGCCAACATGCTTGCCGAATCAACCTGCATAAGATTTCACCTGCGCATGTGGGCTGCAGAATCGGTCTTGTCACATCGAGCCAAGACGCCCGTTCTTCAAGCATAGAGGGTGCTCCTCGGCCTCAGCGCGACACGTATACTCGTGAGCCTGGGCTTGATGTGACGCGGCTATTTCTGGAGCGCACAAGCGCAGGCGCTTGCGCCGTCGCGCTTGGCGGCGAAGCTTTAGCCGTGCGCATTAAGCTTAGGCTCACGAGCATCTAAAGGAGACTAATCCTTCGAGTGCTTGCGACGGCCTTTGCGCAGACGCACCCCCACACCCATGCAGATGCAAGCGGCGAAGATGGAAACAATCAGCCACACTGCGCCCATGCCCACCCAGAACGGCAGCGGCAGCGCGCAGATCATGAGCGAGTTCGACGGAAACGACCAATTGCCTTCGGCAAACAGCAGCGCATGGAACGATGCGAAGAATCCGTTGAAGTCCACGAGCGCCCAAAGGGCTAGCACCACCAGCAATGCGACAAGCGCCACACCTCCCGCTCGAAGAACGCCGCCCAAGTGCCGCTTCTTGCCCATCACACCCACGGCAACCAGACCACCGACTGCCACGATGAAGGCGACGATCATGATGGGCAGAGCGGTTCGGAACACGTCGTAGCACGAGTCGAGATGCGCGATCTCGGCTTCCGAGTAGCAATACACATCAGATGCTCTCTCGAAGGCTTGCTGGTATTGCTGCACTTGCGAGGGGTCGGTGATCTTGGCGATATCTGGGAAGTTCGCTGGCACATCGCCATGGGCGGCTTCCAAAGAATCCTGGTATTCCTTGTCGACCGCATAGATCGCTCGGTAAAGCGCGAGCTTATCGTGGCTGCCGAATGCGTAGTCGCGCGTGGCATCGGCCACGTGGACCAACTGCGTGCGATCGAAGGGCGAGCCGGGGTCGTCTGCGAACACGGTGGAGAGCGCTTGGGTGGTAATGGGCAGAATGCAGGCGCAAAAGCCCAGACCAACCAGGCTCACTACCAGGGCAAGTGCAGCGATGACGCTTATCAGGCGACGAAGAATCCCAATCATAGGTCGCAGTCTACCCAAATCACCGGGCTCGTCAAATCGCCCATTGGCTGGCTGATGATGGGCTTGGGCCCGAGACGCGCGAACACGCCTGCGAAAGTGCCATTGAACGAGTAGAGCCCTGGCATGTTGTTATAGCGCACCGTTTCGCGGCTAATGGCGCCATCGTCGGCCACTAGAAGCTCGTTTTCTATGGGCAGAAGCTCGGTTTTGAAGGGCGTTATGTAGCGTTGCACCAAGAACGGCGCACCAGCCTTCCCATCGGCGAACCGGTCGACGATTTCGGCCCACTGCTGCTCGGAATGCATGCTGCCGGTATAGACGTCGTGCGCACCGTATTGGTCGGTGGGCTTGATGATCCAGTCATCCTTGTGCGCACGCACCTCGTCGAGGTCGATCTGCGTGCTATCGAGGAACAGCGTGCGAGGAACGTAGTTGCACACGAGCTCCTTTTCCTTATCGTTGAGCATCTCTTGGGTCTCGGGCCAAAACACTGCCTCGAAGATCTGCTTGTCGTGCACGATGTGCCCCGCGAAGCTGCCAATAAGGGCCACAGCGCCATCGCGCACCGCGTTGATATAGTCTTGGCTCTCGTCCCAATGGTCCAAGATGTCGTTGGTCACGCTGCGCCGCCAGATGCCATCGATACGACGCCCCTTCGCATCACGCAGCACGCCGTCTTCGTATACCAGGTCACGCACATCTTCCACCAGGCATGGGTAGCCATGTTCGCCGAAACAGCGAGCGTACACGCGAAACTCATCCACCACGGCGTTTTCCATGTAGTCCACGATGGCGAAGGTGGGGCTTTCCACCTTGTTCTCGAATGTGTCGTAGATGCGAACGAACTCCTCCACCCAAGGATCGAAGAGGTTCGAGGTTTGCAGCTGATGGCGCGCTGCGAACTCCTCGCGCGTGCGCGTGGCCGAGATGGAGATGTTTAGCTCGCGATCCTCGTTCATGCCCGACGAGCCATCTGCGTTCCACTCGCAGAACCCACCCGTCAGGTCGTCTTCGTTCAAGAAGACGTCGAAACGCGCGAAGGGCAGAAGCGCATCGTAGCGCTGGGGAATCAAGATGAGCTCGCGCAAGCGCTCGTCGTAGTCGAAGAGCTCGCGGTAAGCAGGATCGTCCAGATACCGCCGCATCACCTTCTCGCAGATGCGGTGGGCGGTTTCGCAGAGATCCTTCATCTTGTCGTAGGTTTGCCGGTCGAACAGGCGCGGCACGAACGACGATTCAGCTTGGATGTAATGGACCAGCGCCGTGGAGTTCTCCATGTAGGCATGGGCAGTCTTGCGGCCAGGGATATCTCCATCCAGGCTGTCGATGATATCCAAGTATTCGCGCGTGTACTCAGCGTTTCTCGTCATGGCTTCTCCCTTTGTCGTTTCCGGCCAGGCGCTATCATGCTTCGGCGCTCGTGAGCTCTTCCAAAAGCTTCAAGATGTCCTGCATCAGCTGGCCATCATCTTCGGCAGCGAAGTACTTCAGTGGCAGGCGCAGCTTGCGTCCCTCGGGCGTCCAGGTTGCCTTGGCGCGGCGAAGCTCGGACATGATGTCCTTGGGCACATCGATGGGGCTCACCACCAGCTTTCCTCCTGCTACCGAGATGAGCTGGATGCGGTTCACGAAGGCTATGGCCTTTATGAACGCCTTCGTGAACAGGTTCTCGGCCTCGGGTGGCATGTCAGGTCGCTTGCTTGCCAGGTCGTCGTAGACAGCCTGCACCAGCTCCGGCGAATCGGCCGAAGCGATGCGCCGGTACCACAGCACGCGCTCGTCGGCATCGGGCACATAGCTCTCGGGCAGGAACGTCTGGCCGGGGATGTTAACCGTTATGTCCGAGAGGGCGGGCGGCAGCTCGTCGGCCGCCTTCAAGTCGCCCTCGCGCGTGGCATTCACCGCTTGGGCGAGCATTTGCGCGAAAAGGTCGAAGCCCACCGCGCTCACGTTTCCCGATTGCTCGGCGCCCAACATGCTGCCAGCACCGCGTATCTCGAGGTCGCGCATGGCGATGCGCATGCCGCTGCCTAGATCTTGGTATTCGCCCAGTGCCTCCAACCGCGCTACGGCCTCTTCGGTAAGGGGGATGTTGTCGGGGAACATGAAGTAGGCGTAGGCTTGCGTGGCCGAACGTCCCACGCGCCCCTTCAGCTGGTAGAGCTGTGCAAGCCCCAGGCGCTGCGAGTCCTCGATAATGAGCGTGTTCGTGTGCGGATTGTCGATTCCGCTCTCGATGATGGTGGTGGCCACCAGCACATCCAGCTCACCAGCCGAAAACTCCTCCATCACGCTTTCCAGCTGGGTCTTGTCCATTTGGCCATGCGCAACGCCCACACGTGCCTCGCCCGCTGCCTCTTGCACGCGCGCGACAGCATCGTCGATGGACCTCACGCGGTTCGACACGTAGTACACCTGGCCACCTCGCGCCAACTCACGACGAATGGCTCCGCTCACCACGTCGGGGTCGTATTCGCCCACATGCACCTCCACGGGACGCCGCTCATCGGGAGGCGTCATGATAAGCGACATGTCGCGCACGCCCGAAAGCGACATCTGCATCGTACGCGGGATGGGCGTGGCTGAAAGCGTGAGAACATCGATTGATTCGCGCAAGTTCTTCAGTTGCTCCTTGTGCCCTACGCCAAAGCGTTGCTCCTCGTCGATGATCACCAGCCCCAAGTCGTGCGGATTCACGTCGCGCGAGAGCAAGCGGTGCGTTCCCACCAGGATATCCACCGTGCCCTTCGCGAACCCATCGAGAGCCGCTTGCTGTTGGGCGGGCGTGCGAAAGCGCGAGAGCACTTCCACCTTCACACCAAAGGGCTCGCAGCGCTCCTTGAAGCTGTAGTAGTGCTGCTGCGCCAGAATGGTGGTGGGACAAAGCACCATCACCTGCTTGTTGTCCTGCGTGGCCTTGAACGCCGCCCGCAGTGCCACCTCGGTTTTGCCAAAGCCCACATCGCCGCAGATGAGTCGATCCATGGGCTTGCCCGCTTGCATGTCGGCCTTCACGTCGGCGATAGCAGCCAGCTGATCGGGGGTCTCGGGGTAAGGGAAGGCTTCCTCCATCTCACGCTGCCAGGGCGTGTCGGGGCTGAAGCGGAAGCCACGCACGGCCGCACGTCGCGCATACACGTCTACCAAGTCGAAAGCAAGCTTTTTCGTGGATTTGCGCGCTCGCGTCATCGCACGCGACCAATCGGAGGTGTTCAGGCGCGTCAATCGCGGTTCGCTGCCTTCAGGACCCACATAGCGCGTCACGCGATCGAGCTGCTCGACGGGCACGTAGAGCTTATCGCCTTCGGCATATTCTAAAAGCAGGTAATCGCGCGTCACACCACCGACATCCTGTTGCACCAGGCCCGAGAAGAAGCCGATGCCGTGGGCTGCGTGCACCACGTAATCGCCCGGCTTGTAGGGGAAGGTGACTTCGGTTATATCGACGTGGCGTGTGGGCCTGCGCGCTTGCGCACCCTGGGTGTCGGATACGCTGATCATGGCCAGATGCGCCTTGGGGATTATCATCCCAAGCGGAATCTCCACGTCTACCACGTTCACTAGGCCGCGCTTCAGGCGCCCCTTGTCGTCGTCGAGCACGTCAAGGCGCTCTTCGATGGGAATGCCATGCTCCACGAAAGCAAGCTCCATATCCTTGCGCGCCCGATAGTTTGGCGCACTGAACACCACCGTGAAATCGCCTTCTACGAGCGACTTCAAGCGTCCGAACAGCTTGTCGGGGTGCCCAGCAACCTCCACGCGCTTCACGGGAAGCTCGTCATCGACGTCGATGCCCACGCGCATGAGCGAAATATAGGTAGCTCGCGTGCCAAGGCCAAAGTCCAGCTGGGCTGCTTGTTCGTAGAGCCCTTGCAGAGCGATGTTCGAACCATGAGCGTCTTGCGCAATCTCCTCGGCTGCATGCAGGGCATCGTCGAAGAGCGATTTCGGTTCCACCAACGATATCAGCACGTTGCGGCCGGCATAGGCACCAAGCGAGACTGTGCGGTCGTAGAGGTAGGGCAAAAGCGCGTCGGCGCCATCGAAATGCAAGCCGCCTTCCAACTGTTCGAACAGCTCGCGCAAGGCGGGGTTCGAGTTCGCTGGCCGCTTGAGCTTGTCCACCGCGCGCGCCCGCATGGCAGGCGAGCTGAGGAACTCGCGCACGGCATAGATGCTCACGCTTTCGATCATGCCGATGGTTTGCCCGGTGGAGGGCACGATGCGCCGAATCTCGTCCAGCTCGTCGCCGAAGAAGTCAAGTCTCACGGGGTAAGGCAGGTTTCCAGGGAAGACGTCAATCGTGCCACCAAGCACGCTGAACGTGCCAGGGCCGTCAAGTTCGCCCGTGTTCTGAAAACCTCGCTCCTCAAGCAAGCGCGGCACATCCTCGTAGGTTGCTAGGTTGAGTTCATCGGCACCGGGCATGTCCATAAGCTCGCGGCCTGCCACCAGCTGGAAGGGAAGGTGCACTCCAGCCTCAGGTGGTGGCAATTTGCGCAACAATGCCCGTGCTGAGGCAACCACCACGCAATGCTGGCCGCTGGAAAGCCTATGGGCAATCTCCAAACGCCGCGCTATCTGGCGCGGGTTCGGAGGCTCGAAAGCATAAGGGCGGTCCTTGCGTTCGGGGAAGTAGAGCACTTCGTCGTCGCCCAGGTAAGCCGCCGTGTTGCGAGCGAAGGTGGCAGCTGCCTCTTCGCCAGCCACAACAACCAAAGTTGGTTGCGGCTTATGCGCATAACGGGCTGCAACCATGAAGGGGCGTGCCGACGAGGCCACGCCCAATGTTGCATCTTGATCGTCATCGAGCTTGTCCCAAAACGCTGCCAAGCACTCTGACTTCTCCAGCGTGTATGTCAGCGCATCTATCAGCATGGATGCTTGCTGCTTCCTATCCTTCGTCGCGCTCTCTAGTTGCGGGTGAGCCTGCGATGCAGCCGATGGGGCTTTGCCGCCTCGGCGCCCAAGCGCGCGATGCGATTCTCTTGGTAGGCCTCGAAGTTGCCTTCGAACCAATACCAGTTGCCTGGATTGTCGTCGGTCCCTTCCCAGGCAAGTATATGCGTGGCCACGCGGTCGAGGAAGAATCGGTCATGACTTGTAATCACCGCGCAACCGCTGAACTCGTCGAGGGCCTCTTCCAAGCTCGCAAGCGTTTCGGTATCGAGGTCGTTGGTGGGCTCGTCAAGCAAGATAAGATTGCCCCCTTGCTTTAGCGTGAGAGCCAGGTTCAGCCGGTTGCGCTCGCCGCCCGAGAGCACCTTCGCAGGTTTTTGCTGGTCAGAACCCTTGAAGCCGAAGCCCGACACATAGGCGCGCGAGGGAACCTCGGTTTCGCCAACCATCATGAAGTCGTTGCCGTCGCTTACGACCTCCCACACCGTCTTCTCGTCGTCGATGCCCGCACGTCCTTGATCGACATGCGAGAGCACCACGGTGTCGCCGAGTTCCAGTGTGCCGCTTGATGGTTGCTCTTGGCCCACGATCATCTTGAAAAGGGTGGTCTTGCCCACGCCATTGGGCCCGATTACGCCCACGATGCCATTGCGCGGAAGCGAGAACGAGAGGTCATCGATCAGCACGCGTCCGTCGAACTCCTTATGCAGATGCTCAACTTCCAGCACCTTGTTGCCCAGCCGCGGGCCTGCAGGGATATGGATGTCGGTGAAATCGATGTCGCGACGGTTCTGCGACTCGGCTACCATCTGCTCGTAGCGCTCAAGGCGTGCCTTGCCCTTGGCCTGACGAGCCTTCGCGCCACTGCGCACCCAGGCCAGCTCGGCCTTCATCTTCTTGGCGCGCTTGGCATCTTGCTGGCCCTGTGCTTCCAGGCGTGCGGCCTTGGTCTCCAGATACGTCGAGTAATTCCCCTTGTAGGGATAGAGTCGCCCGCGATCCACTTCGCAGATCCACTCGGCAGCATTGTCGAGGAAGTAGCGGTCGTGCGTGACGGCTAGCACTGCACCTTCGTAGCGCGTGAGGAACTGCTCCAACCACAGCACCGACTCGGCGTCCAGGTGATTGGTAGGCTCGTCGAGCAGCAGCAAGTCGGGAGCTTCCAGCAGAAGCCGACACAATGCCACGCGCCTGCGCTCTCCACCCGACAGCACGCTTACGGGCATGTCTGCATCGGGAAGCTGCAGCGCATCCATCGCCTGGGAGAGCTGCGAGTCCAGATCCCAGCCGTTGGCGGCATCTATTTCGTCTTGCAGCTTGCCCATCTCTTCCATCAGAGCGTCGAAATCGGCATCGGGGTCGGCCATCTCGGCGCTCACCTGGTTGAAGCGCTCCACTTTCGCAAGCACGTCAGCGAAGGCCGCCTCCACGTTCTCGCGCACGGTGGCGTCTTCGATCAGCTTCGGCTCCTGCTCCAAGATGCCCACCGAATAACCCGGAGCCAAGCGAGCCTCGCCATTCGAGACCTCTTCAAGCCCTGCCATCACCTTCAACAGCGTGGATTTGCCCATGCCGTTGGGTCCCACGACGCCAATCTTCGCGCCAGGGTAGAACGCAAGCGTGACGTCGTCGAGGATCACCTTGTCGCCGTGCGCCTTGCGCGCCTTGTCCAATACGTAGATGAACTCTGCCACCTGGGTTTCCTTTCACGAGGTTGCGAATGGAACAATTGTACCAGCACCCCTAAGCACTCCGTATTGCAAGCACACTCATTGCGCTTGCTTAGTGCGCCCTGGTCTTAGTGTGACGCGGCATTTCCGGAAACCAAAAACGCAGAAATGGCCGAAGGCTATTTCGTAGCGTTTTGGCTTGAGGATTTGCCGTTCGCACTAAGACCAAGACGCACTAGCTTGTGCTTATTCCACTGACTTCAAGGATTCCACCATGTTAATCTTCGCCAACTTCGGTCGCATGAAGATGGCAATCAGGATGGCAAAGGCAAGCGTGATGAGGAACGAGAACACGAAGCTCGTGGGCGCGATGGCGCGTCCGAACATCATGCTGGCAGTTTCGGCAGCTTCAGCGATGTAGAGCGTGAGCGGCAAGCCGATGGCGCAACCGACGACTGCGCCGATGAGCACCATGATGAAGACCTCGCGGAAGATGTACATGCCCACCTCGCGCTGCGTGAAACCGAGCACTTTGAGGGTGGCGATCTCGCGCACGCGCTCGTTGATGTTGATGTTGGTAAGGTTATAGAGCACCACGAAGGCAAGCGCGGCGGCGAGCAGCAAGATGACCACGATGAGCTTGTTCATGATCTCGAGCATCTCCACGTAGCGCTCGATTCGGTCTGACATCAGGCTGACGGATGCCACGGCGCTCGACCCAAGCAGCGCATCGGCGATCTCGGATCCATTGGCATCGGGCGTGAAGTTGATCAAAACGGCAGAGTATTCGGGTGCCTCGCCCATCACCTGCTCGTAGAGCTGGGGCGTCATGTAGACGTAATGCTGCAGGTAGTTCTCGGTGATGCCGCCTACGGTGAACTCGTAGCCCTCGCCCATCTTGTCCGCAACCAGGTTCTCGTCGTAGAGTGTCAACGTGTCGCCTACGCCCACGCCTAGCTCGGTTGCCGTCTTCTCGCTGAGCACGACGGAATCGGGCGTTAATTCTATGGGGTCATGAGTGATGCGGTCGCGCAGCGTGATGTAGCTGCCAAATTCGTCAACCTCGCTTGGAACGATGACCTCGATGCGCAAATCCTCATCGCCGCTCGATGCGATCATGTTGTCATCGTGCACATACAAGAACGACTCTATGCCCTTTTGCCCAAATAGGCGTGCGGTGCGCTTGTCCTCCAAAGCCTGGCGAAGCGCAGCACGCTCCGAATCGATCTGCATGCTCTCGCTCTCGGCAGTGCTCTGCGAAGCGGCATCGCTGTCGGAGCCCGAATCGTTGCCAGCACCTTCTGCATCCGCATCGTCATCGGCCATCGTAACGAGGGCATCGTAGGTGATCAATTCCTCGTATTGATTGGTGACGATATCGCCTATCACGTCGCGCATGCCAAAGCCCACCACCAAAAGCGCCGTGCATCCGGCTACGCCGATCACCGCCATGAAGAAGCGCGGCTTGTAGCGGAAGAGGTTGCGCGCTGTCACCTTATGCGAGAAGGATATATGCCGCCAAATCGGCTTGATGCGCTCCAGCAGTATGCGCTTGCCAGCCTTTGGCGTGCGCGGCAGCAATAGCGCTGCCGGCTTCTCATGAAGCGATGCAGCTACCGCCGCCCAGGTGGCGATGAGCGCAACGCCCACGGTGATGCCAATCGCCTCCGCTGCGATGAGCGGATAGATAGCCAGGGGCATGAACGGTATGGAATAGTTGATGGCATACGACGACAAGATGAACCAAGGCAGCAGCTTTCCCATCACCACCACGCCAACCACGCTGCCAATGCCGCTTGCGAGCGCACCATAGGCCAAGTAGCGCGCAGCGATGCGTCCCTTCCCATAGCCGAGCGCCTTGTGAGTGCCAATGACCATGCGCTCTTCGTCCACCATGCGCGTCATGCTGGTGAGCACCACCAGAACCGCAACCAAGATGAACACGAAGGGCAGATACGTGGCTATCTGCTGGATGCTCTGCGCATCATGCTCGCGCGATGCCGCTCCCACGTTCTTCGTGCGGTCGGCCACGAACACCTCAGTGGGCTCCAAGTTGTCGATATCGGCCTGAGCATCATTGAGCTCGCGCTCGGCATCGTCGAACTCGTTTCGGGCATCTTGCTCCTGTTGCTCGAACTCATCCAATCCCGAGGTGTACGACTCGCGCCCCTCTTCGTATTCGCGCACCGCCTTTTCGTAATCGGCCAGGTTGCGCTCGTACTCTGCCAAACCCTCGTTGTACTGCTTCCATCCCTCGTCCAGCTGCGTGCGCGAGGCCGACAACGAGGCTGCGCCCTGAGCAAGCTGCGCATCCAACTGCTCAAGCTGCTGGATTTGGGCATCGAGCTGCGCCAATACGGAAGCAGGCGTGTTGGGGTCTTGCGCCAGCTGCTCGCGCTGGGCCCTCAACTGCGGAAGCGCGGAAAGGGCCGATGCGTATTGCTCGCGATTCGCCTGCAGCTGCGCAGCTCCTTCGGCGTAGCTCTTCTCGCCGTCATCGAGCTTAGCCTTGGAATCCATCAGCTGGTGCTGCGCATCCAAAAGCTGAGCGCGCGCATCGCCAAGCTGCCGTTCGGCATCCTTCAACTCATCATGCGCATTCGAAAGCTCGTCACGCGCATCGCTCAGCTGCTGTTCGGCATCAGCCTTCTCTTGGCGATAAGTGTCCCAAGCATCATCGAGCTCGCCTTGCGCTTCGCGACGCAGAGCCTCGTTGCGGTCGTGGGTTATGCCGGCCGACGCATCGCGAATGCGCTCGACCACAGGGTCCACCACATCGTCATAGCCAGCAGAACCCCAATGGGCATCGCTCGCGCCTTCAACCGTCACGTATATCGTTGTGTAGGGAAGATCAGGGTTGAAGGCGGCCGTGGGTACGTACAAGTACAAATCAATGATGCCGCTGCCCAATTGCGTGGCACCAAGCTCCACGTCCGCGCAGAAGGGCGATGCCAGCACGAAGCCCGTCACCGTGAGCGAATCCACTGCGAAAGCATCGATCGAATCGTCTTGCGTGCGATCGATATGCAAGGCGTCGCCAATCGAGATGCCTAGGCCGCTTGCTTGTTGCAGCCCAACAACGCACTCGTTGGCCTCTTTGGGCCACTGCCCTTCCATCAACAACGGCCGATTCAAATAGCTCTCGTCATCGGAAAGAGCATGGGCGCCGTCGCTTGTATCGCTCGCACTAGCTGTAGCTGGCAAAGATTGCACGCTCGCTGCATACGATTCGTCGCCGAAGCTCACCATTGCATCCATGCTGTATCCGGGCATGGCTGCCTTTACGCCTTGAATGGACTTGAGGGTGCTCAAGCTTTCGTCATCGAGCCCCAAGGTGGACACCACCATGGCATCGTACATGTTGGTGGCATCGAAGTACTCATCGGCGGAATCGCGCAAATCGGGCGCCGACATGCGCAAACCCGCAAACACGCCTGCACCCAAGAAGGATATGATGGCAATCGCCAAGAACCGCCCGAGCGAATGCCTAATCGTACGGGTGAACTCTTTGTTCACCGCCTTGCTCACGAGGCAGAATCGCCGTTCGATTCGTCTTGGGGCACATAGCGCGAGAACGTGAGGGTGTTATCCGAAGAGTCGGAGAGTACCAACTCCTCGTCTTCTATCGCCATGGACGCAGCCTTGTTGCCATCCAAAGTAAGGCTACCCTCGGTATCGCTGGTTGCGCTCCAGGTAAGCTGCTTGACGTTTCCATACATGTCGAAAGAGCCCGTTCCGTCTTCGTTCAGCGTCATGATGGCATTAGCTCCAAGCGACTTGGCCTCGTCCACTGTTGCTTGATCGAGGTTCTCCAAGCTGCCGTGGGTGAATTCCCAGTCGCCTACGAAGTTGTCGGCATTGACCGATGGCGCGCAAGCTGCCAGCATCCCACCCAACAGCGTGAGGACAACCAGAACTGCTGCGAGCTTCGTCCGTATATGCATGCATATCCTCCCATATCGAGGCTGTTCTTCTTAAGGTACCAGTTCGCAAGGACTATCGGGGGCTTCTTGAGAGATTAACCATAAAACAGCCCCGCCTCCCTTTGCAGAAGACGGGGCTGAAGACCTACAAGGTCGAACGTGCTCGGTCAATCGAGCCAAAGAAGCTCTGCGCGCTACACGATGCCTTCGGCGATCATGGCATCGGCAACCTTCTTGAAGCCGGCGATGTTCGCGCCTGCCACGTAGTTGCCCTCCATGCCGTAGTCGCGTGCTGCCTCGTCGATGGCCTTGAAGATGCTGGCCATGATGCCCTGCAACTTGGCGTCCACTTCCTCGAACGTCCACGACAAGCGCTCGGAATTCTGCGACATCTCCAAACCCGACGTAGCCACGCCGCCAGCATTGGCAGCCTTGCCCGGCAGAAACACCACGCCGTTCTCCTGCAGATACGTAGTGGCATCCAGCGTGGTGGGCATGTTGGCGCCTTCAGCTACCAGCTTCGTGCCATTTGCGACCAGCGCCTTGGCGTCATCGAGCAGAAGCTCGTTTTGCGTGGCGCACGGCAAAGCGATGTCGCACTTCGTCACCCACACGCCACGGCCCTCATGGTACTCGGCGCTCGAGCGACGAGCGGCATATTCGGTAAGGCGCGCACGCTCGACTTCCTTCACCTGCTTCAGCAGGTCCACATCGATTCCCTCGGAGTCGTAGATCCAGCCGGTGGAATCGGAGCAAGTCACAACCTTGCCTCCCAACTGGTGCACTTTCTGGATGGCATAGATGGCCACGTTGCCTGCGCCCGACACGCACACCGTCTTGCCCGTGAAGCTGTCGCCCTTCGACTTCAGGTACTCGTTCACGATGTAGGCCAAGCCATAGCCCGTAGCCTCGGTGCGCGCCAGCGAACCGCCGAATGCCAGGCCCTTACCCGTAAGCACGCCGGTGAACTCGTTGGTGATCTTCTTGTATTGGCCGAACATGTAGCCAATCTCGCGCGCGCCCGTGCCAATGTCGCCGGCGGGCACGTCGGTGTTAGCGCCAATATGGCGATAGAGCTCGTTCATGAACGACTGGCAAAAGCGCATGACCTCGTTGTCGGAGCGGCCCTTCGGATCGAAATCGGAGCCGCCCTTGCCACCACCCATGGGAAGCGTGGTCAGACTGTTCTTGAAGATCTGCTCGAAGCCGAGGAACTTGATGATGCCCAGATTCACCGACGGATGCAGGCGCAGGCCGCCCTTGTAAGGCCCGATGGCGCTGTTGAACTCCACGCGATAGCCGCGATTCACATGCACGTTGCCCGCATCGTCCACCCAAGGCACACGGAACATGATGGTGCGCTCGGGCTCCACGATGCGCTCGAGCAGCGCAGCCTTCTGATAGCGCTCGTCGCTTTCCACCACCACGCGCAGCGATTCCAGCACCTCGGTAACGGCCTGGATGAACTCGGGCTGCTCGGCATTCTTCGCCTTCACGTCGGCGATGACGTCGTCTACGTAGGACATCCCAACTCCTTTGCTCTCCGTTTCCCTTGCCTGACCAGCAAGATTTCACAAACGTTCAAATTGTACGCACGCGCTTGTGCGCCCTCGTTGCAACTATGTTAAATGTTGGTTAACGCACGAAGACGACTGCTAGATGGCCACTCGCCTCGTCCCTGGCGCAGTTTCGCCTCGACGCGCACGGCTAAAGCTTCGCCGCCAAGCGCGACGGCGCTAAGCGCCTGCGCTTGTGCGCTCCAGAAATAGCCGTGTCACATCGAAGCGAAACTGCGCTTATAGACCCATGAAGAATCCCTGGGGAGGAGTCGGAGCTTTCAACCCCCGCAGGGAGCGAAGCGACCGAGGAGTGAAAGCGCAGGCTCCTCCCCAGGGATTCGCCTCGCCGAGGCCTCTCACCTTTTGAGCAAGCGGGCGGGGATGTCTACCGGGTAGTCTCCCGTGAAGCACGCTTCGCAGAAACCGTCGTGATCAGCGCATATCGCATCGCGCAAGCCTTGCATGCTGATGAACGCAAGCGAGTCGCATCCTATGAACTCGCGCACGGCTTCGTGGTCCAAGGTGGCCGAGATTAGCTGGTCGCGAGTATCGGTATCTATCCCATAGAAGCAGGGCCACATCACCTCAGGGCTCACGATGCGCAGGTGCACTTCGGCTGCACCAGCATCGCGCAGCATGCTCACCAGTCCCTTTGCCGTATTCCCGCGCACGATGGAATCGTCGATCACCACGATGCGCTTGCCCGCTATCACGCTTGGCAGCGGATTCAGCTTCATGCGAATGCCCATCTGGCGCATCTCCTGCGTGGGCTGGATGAACGTGCGACCCACATAGCGATTCTTCACGATGCCGTCGGTGAAGGGAATGCCGCTTTCGCGCGCGTAACCGAGCGCTGAGGGCACGCCCGAGTCGGGCACGCCCAACACGAGGTCGGCTTCCACGGGCGCCTCACGTGCTAGCATCTGGCCCATGCGCAGGCGGGCCTCGTAGACCACATCGCCATCGAGCACCGAATCGGGCCGTGCGAAATACACGTACTCGAAGATGCAGCTCGCACGCCTGCCCGCAGGAGCACCCTGCTCGGATGCCATGCCATCAGGGCCGAAGCTCACCACTTCGCCCGGCTCCACATCACGTAAGAACTGCGCACCGACCGCATCGAGCGCGCAGGTCTCGCTGGCCACTACCCAACCTTTGCCCTCAGGCAACACACCTATGCTCAAGGGCCGTATGCCATTCGGGTCGCGAAACGCATAGAGCTTGCCAGCTGTGAGCAGCACGATGGCATAGGCACCATGCAGCCGGTCCATCATAAAGCGGATGCCCTCGCGCAGATGATGCGTCTTCAACGTCTCCACGCCAATCACCTGAGCCGCCACTTCGCTGTCGGTGTTGCTATGCAGCTGCACGCCCTCGCTGGCCAGCCAAGCTCGCTGCGAGAGCGTATCGATTAGCGTGCCGTTATGCGCGAGCGCAATGACCTCTTCTCCTATGGCCGAGATATGCGGTTGGGCAGCGGTCCATCCTCCCCCGCCGCTCGTGGAATAGCGCGTATGCCCGATGGCCAAGCTGCCAGGAAGCGATTGGAGCACCTCATCGGTGAACACCTGGTCCACAAGCCCCAGATCCTTGTGCACCAGCACGGTTTCGCCATCGCCCACGGCAATGCCCGCGCTCTCCTGGCCGCGGTGCTGGAGCGACTGCAACCCGAAGGCTGTCATGCGCGCCACATCCAGCCCAGGCGCATACACGCCGAACACGGCACAGGCTTCCTCTGGGCGATCGGGCCGTTCGGCGCGCCCGGCACGCATTGGCCGAGCAGCTTCCTTGGTTTCGAGCAGTTCTGCTTCTTGCTCCTGACCTGCAAATTCGCACCCTATGCGTCTGCCAATCAGGCCTTCGCTCTTGCATGAGCCCACCGTTTCGCCCCCATCGCGAACTATCTTGCCCGCGGCAACTCGAGCACGAGTGCAGCCGACAGGCATCGCAAAGTCCTTGCTTTATGGCAAATCTTACGTTGTTGGGGGACGGGAAACGTTAACATTCTATTTCGAACGGCAAACCGGCCGCTTCGCATTCGCTTTTTCGCTAAGGTAGAGCCTTGAAGGCGTGTTCTGACGATGGAAAGGGTAACCATGGGACGTATAGCCGAGGAATACGGAACGCTGGTCTTCAACGACCATACGATGCGCGAGCAGCTTCCTTCTGCAACCTACAAGGCGCTCGAGAAGACGATCAAGGATGGCAAGCCGCTCGATATCGACATAGCCAATGTGGTTGCGCATGCCATGAAGGAGTGGGCCGTTGCCAACGGCGCCACGCATTACACTCACTGGTTCCAGCCGCTTTCGGGCATTACGTCGGAGAAGCACGACTCGTTCCTCGACCCCCAGAAGGATGGCCGTGCCATCATGAAGTTCTCGGGCAAGGCGCTGATCCAAGGCGAGCCCGATGCCTCCAGCTTCCCCAGCGGCGGCATTCGCGCCACGTTCGAGGCGCGCGGCTACACTGCCTGGGACCCCACAAGCTATGCCTTCATCAAGGACAACGTGCTGTGCATCCCAACAGCATTTTGCAGCTACACCGGCGAAGCCCTGGACAAGAAGACGCCGCTTCTGCGCTCCATGGCCGCCATCTCGCGCGAGGCAATCAAGGTGCTCGCGCTGTTCGGCGAGCATCCCGAGCGCGTTTCCACCACCGTGGGAGCCGAGCAAGAGTACTTCTTGATTCGCGAAGAGGATTACGAGCAGCGCCAGGACCTCGTGCTGACCGGCCGCACACTGTTCGGAGCGCCTCCTTGCAAGGGGCAAGAGCTCGAAGAGCATTACTTCGGCGCCATCCGTCCCACGGTGAATGCTTTCATGGAGGAGCTCGATTCTGAGCTTTGGAAGCTTGGCGTGCCGGCCCAAACGAAGCACAACGAAGTAGCTCCCTGCCAGCACGAGCTGGCGCCCATGTTCAGCATTTCGAACGTGGCCATCGACCACAACCTGCTGACCATGGAGCTCATGCGCAAGATCGCAAGCCACTACGGGCTGGTGTGCCTACAGCACGAGAAGCCCTTCGAGGGCATCAACGGCTCGGGCAAGCACAACAACTGGTCCATCGCCACTGAAAGCGAGAACTTGCTCGACCCTGGCAAGACGCCTGCTTCGAACCTGCGCTTCCTGGTGTTTCTGGCCTCGGTGATCAAGGCCGTGGACGACTATCAGGACCTGCTGCGCATCTCGGTGGCCTCGGCTGGCAACGACCATCGCCTGGGCGCGAACGAAGCTCCGCCGGCGGTTATCTCCATCTTCTTGGGCGACGAGCTCGACCGCGTTGTGAAAGCCATCATCAATGGCGAAGAGAACGCCACCGTGGAGAAGGTGTACATGGACTTGGGCGTGGATTCGCTGCCGAGCTTCGAGCGCGACACCACCGACCGCAATCGCACCTCCCCCTTCGCGTTCACTGGCAACAAGTTCGAGTTCCGCATGCCGGGCTCGCAAGTGAACCTTTCCGACGCCAACACCATGCTGAACACCATCGTTGCCAAGTCGCTGCGCGATTTCCACCAGAGCGTCGTCGACGCCGCCGATTTCGAAACGGCAGCCTATGCATGGGTGCGCCAGACGCTCACCGACCACCAGCGCATCATCTTCAACGGCGATGGCTACTCCGACGAATGGATCGAAGAAGCCGAACAGCGCGGATTGCTGAACCTGCGCAGCACCGTGGATGCGGCACCGCATATGCTCGCCCAGAAGAACATCGACCTCTTCGAGGAATTCGGCGTGATGAACGAGGTGGAGAACCACGCTCGCTACGAGGTGAAGCTTGACACCTACTCGAAGCTGATCAACATCGAGGGCCAGACCATGAGCCACATGACCAAGCGCAAGATCGCCCCAGCCGTGCTGCGCTACGCCGACGAGGTTGCCAGCACCATCAATGCGAAGAAGGCTGCTAACCCGAATCTGGATCCGGCAGCCGACCAGCATCTGCTCGAGCGGCTGAACAATGGCGCCAATGCCATGGCAGAGGCAATCGACCGATTGGATGCGGCGCTGGCAAAGGCAGCCGGCATCACCGATGCCCTGGCCAAAGCCGAATGCTTCCACGACGAGGTGCTGGATTCCATGGAGAAGCTGCGCGTGATCGTAGACGACATGGAAGGCATCGTGTCCACCGAAGCGTGGCCTCTGCCCACTTACAACAAGATCCTGTTCTACTGCTAACGAAGCGTATTCAGCGCGCCCTGCCTTGAAGCGCACTGCCTTGGCTTCGCACCCAAACGCGACGGCAAAATCTTCGACGAACCAGCACGTCGACTTGACCTAAAACAGATTTTACCTGCGTTTGTGGGCTGCAGAATCGGCTGTGTCGCATCAAGGCAGGGCGCGTGCATCGGAAACTCTAAGCTACTTACTACGCCAACCTGAACCCATTGTCTCCCAGTATTTGCGCGCCGACGGTTCCTCGAAGAGCTAGAACTAACTACCTTGTAAAGCGCCCTCTTGCCTCAATGTGACACGGCATTTCCGGAAACCAAAAACGCAGAAATGGCCGAAGGCTATTTCGCAGCGTTTTGGCTTGAGGATTTGCCGTGCGCATTGAGGCAAGAGAGCGGATTACTTGTTAAGGGTGCGTTTGACTTCGCGGGCGCAGCGCAAGCCATCGGCTATGGCAGTGGCTACCAACGTTGCCCCACAGCGCGCATCGCCCGCCACGAACACGGGCACCGATGCATCTTCGCCGTTCAGACGGCAGATCCCGCTGCCCGATGCAGGCATGTCCATCCCCAATGCCTCGAACACGTCGGGCTCAGGGCCCAAGAAGCCCTTGGCTATCAGCGCCAACTGTGCGGGAATGGTGCGCTCGGTGCCTTTCACGCCATGGCGACCGCCCTCGTAGGAGAGGTCTTGCAGCACCACGCCACGAACACCATCGTCACCTTCGAAGGCGATGGTGTCCACCGACCAGATGCGTGGGTCGTGTCCGAAAAGCTCCTCAGCTTCGCGCTGTCCGTACCCTTGCGACCACACCTCACGCGGAAGCGGCCAACGTTCGGCAGCATTGGCGCATTCGTCAGCGGGGCGCTGGGCACGAATCACTTGGGTTACGCTGCGCGCGCCCTGGCGAAGCGCGCAAGCCACGCAGTCTACCCCGGTGTCGCCGCCACCGATCACCACCACGTCCTTGCCAGCGGCGCTTATGGAGGCCTCGCGTCCCTCGAGCAGCGCGCTGGTAACCTCGCTCAAGTAGTCCACTGCGAAATGGATGCCCGCAAGCTCGGCTCCTGGCACATCGACTGCACGAGGCGCCGTGGCACCTACGGCCAGCACCACGGCAGAGGCTCCTTCCAGGGCAGCCTCAGGCTGGCGCGCCACGTCCACGTCGCAGCAGAACTCGATGCCGCTCTCGCGCATCAGATTCACGCGGCGCTCGACCACCCATTTCGGCAGCTTCATGTTGGGAATGCCATACATGAGCAGGCCGCCGGGCCTATCGGCGCGCTCAATCACGCGCACGCGATATCCGCTTCGCGCAAGCTCCCAAGCAGCCGCCAAACCCGCAGGTCCCGAGCCCACCACGCTCACCAGAGGTGCATCGGGCGCAGCCAACGCAAGCGCATCGATGCCCTGCTTCCACGCGTAATCCGACAAGGCGCGCTCGTTATCGTGTATGGTAACAGGGCTGTCGTGCAGCCCTAGGTTGCAGGCAGATTCGCAAGGAGACGGACACACGCGGCCGGTGAACTCCGGAAACGGATTGGTCAGGAAGAGCCGCCCGACCGCGTCGTCCCAGCGCCTGCGAAATAGGAGGTCGTTGGTCTCGGGGATGAGGTTCTGCAGCGGGCAGCCGATAGCTCCGCGTGCTCCCTCGAGGCCAACATTGCTCTGGCAGAATGCAACGCCGCAGGCCATGCATCTGCTGGCCTGCTCGCATTGCTCCTCGGTTGGCAAGTCTATGGTGAACTCGTCGTAGTCGCGCACCGATTCGCTCGCAGGGCGCTCGCCATGCGAGGCACGCTCGACTCTCAAGAATGCTCCAGGTTGCCCCATGTTACGCCCCCGCTCTCGTTGCCTCGAACGCCTTCTCTTCTGCTTGCTCGTGGCTCAGCCCCGAGGCTTCGAACTCGCGCGTTACATCGAGCATCTTGCGATACTCGCGGGGAATCACCTTCGTGAAGCGATGTGCGATGTCGTCGAAGCTGTAGAGCAACATCACGCCCAGAGGGCTTGATGTTGCCTGCACGTGCTCCTCGATCATGGAGCGAATGAGCTCGAGCTCGTCGCGACTGGGTTGCAAAAGCTCCACCAAGCTGTGGTTGCAACGCTGTTCGAGCAAGCCGCTCTTGTCGTACACGTAAGCCACACCGCCGCTCATGCCCGCAGCGAAGTTCAGTCCCACGTCGCCCAGCACCAGCACGGTACCACCGGTCATATACTCGCAGCCGTTATCGCCAATGCCTTCCACCACCAGCTTCGCGCCCGAATTCCGCGCAGCGAAGCGCTGGCCAGCTAGCCCATTCACGTAGCCACGCCCCGATGTGGCGCCATAGAAGGCCACGTTGCCCACGCTGATGTTCTCTTCAGGGCGATACGTAGCCTGCTCGGACGGGCGCACGGATACGAAGCCACCCGAGAGCCCCTTGCCGAAGTAGTCGTTGGCCTCGCCTTCTATGGCAAGGGTTATGCCAGCGGGAAGGAATGCGCCGAAGCTCATGCCGCCCGAGCCCGTGCACTCGATGCGGATGAAGTCGTCGGGCAACCCATCGGGATGCACGCGCGTAACCGCAGAGCCAAGAAGCGTGCCCACGCAACGGTTCACGTTCGCGATATCTGCATGGAAGCGAATGGGCTCCATATGCTCGCGCGCGCATGCCGTATAGGGGATGAAGAGCGTGGCATCCAGCACAGTGCCCAGCATATCGGGAGCAGCGGCGCTTGGCAGAAAATGCGGGCAATGCGCCTCGGGAATGGCTCGGCCATAACGCACTTGCGGGCGCACGAGCAACGCCGAGAGGTCGAGCAAGTTCGCCTTCCAGCTTTCCACGCTGCGCGTTTGCGCCAAGCACTCCACATGACCCACCATCTCGTCGATGGTGCGAAAGCCCAAGCTTGCCATGATGCGGCGCAGCTGCTCGGCTACGAACATCATGTAGTTCACCACGTATTCGGGCTTGCCTGTGAAGCGACAGCGCAGCTTGCAGTTCTGCGTGGCGATGCCCACCGGGCAGGTATCCTGCTGACAATCGCGCTGCATCAGGCAACCCAAGGCAATCAACGGCATGGTGGCGAAACCGAATTGCTCGGCGCCCATCAGGCACGCTATTGCCACATCACGCCCGTCCATCAGCTTGCCATCGGATTCCAGCATCACCCGCGAGCGCAAGCCGTTCAGCATCAGCGTCTGCTGCGTTTCGGTAAGGCCCATCTCAAGGGGCAGCCCCGCATGGTGCACCGAATCGCGCGGTGCCGCACCGGTGCCACCGTTAGCGCCCGATACGAGTATCTTATGCGCGCCCCCCTTGGCAACGCCCGTCGCAATGGTGCCCACGCCAGCTTCGCTCACCAACTTCACCGACACGAGCGCCTCGGGGTTCGCGTTCTTCAAGTCGAAGATGAGCTCGGCCAAGTCCTCGATGGAATAGATGTCGTGATGCGGTGGCGGACTGATGAGCCCGATGCCTGGAGTCGAGCGGCGGGTGCGCGCAATCCACGGCCACACTTTGCTGCCGGGAAGATGGCCACCTTCGCCCGGCTTGGCGCCTTGAGCCATCTTGATCTGCAGCTCGCGAGCGCTCATGAGGTAGCGGCTGGTAACGCCGAAGCGCCCCGATGCGATCTGCTTGATGGCCGACTTCTTGGAATCGCCATTTGCCAGTGGCACTTCGCGGGCGGGATCTTCGCCGCCCTCGCCCGAATTGGAGCGGCCGCCGAGGCGATTCATGGCAATCGCCAAGCATTCGTGCGCCTCCTGCGAGATGGAGCCGTAGCTCATGGCGCCCGTGTTGAAGCGCTTCACGATGTCTGCCGCTGGTTCCACCTCATCGAGGGGAATGGACATGCGTCCCTCGGGCAAGCGGAAGTCCAGCAAGTCGCGTAGCACCACAGCGCGCCCTGGCTTATGGACGGCTTCGGAGTACTGCTCGAAGAGCGCCGCGTCGTTCTCGCGCACGGCGCGCTGCAAAAGCGTGATGACCTGCGGGGTGATGAGATGCTCTTCGCCTCTCGGGCGCCAAGCGGTAAGGCCGCTGCTGGGCAGCTGGTCGGGTGAGGGTGACTGCGCTTGCTCGAGCGTGGTCTGGTAGCGCAAGTCGCATTCATGTTGGAGGTCGTCAATGGTCATGCCGCCGATGCGGCTCACGGTGCCCGTGAAGTGCTCGTCGATGAGCTCGCTTGCCAGCCCGAGCGCCTCGAAGACCTGAGCTGCATGGTAGCCCTGCATGGTGGAGATGCCCATCTTCGACATAATGGACACGATGCCGCTCACCACAGCTTGATTGTAGCGTGCAATGGCTTTTTCGGCGGAGCCCTCGATAACGCCAGTGCTCACGTAATGGCGGATGGTGTCGTGGGCCAAGTACGGATAGATGCCCGAAGCCGAATAGCCTACCAACGTGGCGAAATCATGCGGGGTGATGGCGTCTCCGCATTCCACGATGATGTCCACCTTCGTGCGCAAGCCCGCGCGCAGAAGGCGGTTGTGCACGCTGGCAACAGCCAGAAGCGAAGGGATGGGAACTTGCCCGTCGGCTACGCGATCGGAAAGCGCCAGAATGCTTACCCCGTCCATCACCGCTTCGAGGGCTTGGTCGCAAAGCTTGCGCACTGCGCGGCGCAACGCCTGGCCATCGCCATTCGCCTCATAGGAGAAGGTAAGGCGCGCTGCTTTGAATCCCTGGTGGCGAATGGTAGCCAACGCGTCGAACTGCTGCTCGTTCAGAAGCGGCGTATCGAGGCGCACCAAACGGCAGTTGCTGCTGGCGTCTTCAAGCAGATTGCCATGATTGCCCAGGTATAGCAACGTGGAAGTGATGTGCGACTCGCGCAATGCATCGATGGGCGGGTTGGTGACCTGTGCGAACAGTTGGTTGAAATAATGGAAGAAGCGGCGCGGCCTGCGCGACAGGCAGGCAAGCGGCGTGTCCTCGCCCATACTGGCCAGCGGCACTGCACCCTCCCGTGCCATGGGGATGATGGCTTCCTCGATATCGTCGTAATAGAACCCATGAACCGCTTGACGCCGCCCCAGAGGAAGGCCCGCATCGCAATGCCCAACGAGTTCCCCCACATCGCTCGCGGATGGCAAGCTGTCCAACAGCCCTTCCAACGAGAGCATCTCCTCGTTTATCCAAGCGCGATAAGGCTTCTCGTTGGCAAGGGAGTTCTTTATCTCGTCATCGAGCAGCACGCGTCCCTTGCTTGGATCTACCATGAGCATCTGGCCAGGCCCCAAGCTGCCTGCCACCAGGATGGTCTCGGGTTTCACGTCCAAGGCACCCACTTCGCTGGACAAGATGAGCCGATCGTCGTTCGTCACGTAATAGCGTGCCGGACGCAGGCCATTGCGGTCGATGACGGCCCCCATGATGCGCCCGTCGCTGAAGGCGATGGCCGCAGGCCCCTCCCACGCCTCGGTAAGCATGGACTGGTATTCATCCCATGCGCTGCGCTTATCGGAAAGCGCCTCGTTCTTGTCCCAGGGCTCGGGAAGCAACATGGACACCGCGCGAACGAGCGAGCGACCGTTCATGCTGATGAACTCAAGCATGTTGTCCAACATGGCCGAATCGGACCCCTCGCCGCCGAAGATGGGCAGCACTTTTTGGAGGTCAGGTCCCATGATTGGCGAATAGAGATGCGGCTCGTTGGCGCGCGCCCAATTCACATTGCAGCGCAAGGTGTTTATCTCGCCGTTGTGCACGATGAGCCGATTGGGATGCGCGCGCTCCCACGAGGGCGTGGTGTTCGTCGAGTAGCGCGAATGCACCAGCGCGATGGCAGTGGTGAACGAAGCATCGTCGAGGTCGCAAAAGAAGCCGCGCATCTGAGTGGAAACCAGCATGCCCTTGTACACGATGGTGCGCGCGCTCATAGAGCACACGTAGAACACGTGATCGGCGAGTGCCGGGTTCGCCTTCGCCTCCTTCTCGATCACGCGTCGACAGGTATAGAGCCTTCGTTCAAAGTCGTCACCAGGCGCAACATCCACCGGACGTCCCACGAAAGCCTGCTTGATGGTGGGCATGCATTCCCGCGCCGTCGCACCCAAGTCGTGCGCATCGGTGGGCACATCGCGCCAGAACAGCAGCGGCAGCCCTTCGGCGGCGCATCCTGCTTCGAAGGCGCGCATGGCCGCCATAAGCGCTTCGGGGTTTTGCGGCAAGAACAGCATGGCAACGCCGTAGTCGCCCTCTGCAGGCAAGATAGCCCCGCATTTCTGGGCTTCTTTGCGAAAGAACCTATGAGGGATCTGCACCAAGATGCCCGCGCCGTCGCCCGTGTTGCGCTCCAGGCCAACGCCGCCTCGGTGCTCCAAGTTGACGAGCACCGACAGCGCATCGTCGACCATCTGATGGGTGCGCACGCCCTTCAAGCTGGCAAGCGCGCCGATGCCGCAAGCGTCGTGCTCGAAATCGCTGCGATACAGCGAATCCGTTTCGCAATGCATGAGAATGCCTTTCTCACAAATCCTGACCATCTTCATTCTAGGGAAAGCTCGCAGGTCTCTTATTTCCATAGTGTTAAGGCTGGCGGCATGGCCCAAGCGAGTGCGAGGCATCAGGAGCACCCAGGGCCCGCGTCAGGCAAATGAGGAGTCCGTCTGCCGATGTGCCCCAAACCTGCGAAGATTCCTTACCGCTGGCGAGAGTAGCGATACAATACCCTGCAACTCATGAAGGAGGCAGCAACATGGCATTGGAGCTCGTCCAAAACTACCGTCTAAGATGGAACGATTACGACCGTTTCGGGCGCATCGTTCCCGATAGCGTGTTGGACATCTTCCAAAGCATGGCTATCATCCAAGCCGAGGAAATGGGCATCGGCCGCAATAGGTTGCTCGAACGGGGCCTCGTATGGGTGCTCGTACGCATAAAGTACGAGGTGCTGCACCAGCCCGCCGAAGAGGACGTGAAGGTGCGCACATGGCCCCATGACCCTTCCAAGTTCTCGTTCCTGCGCGACTTTACCATTCACGACTCCCAAGGGCTTGCCATCAAGGCGGCATCGGAGTGGGTGCTGATGGACATGGAGGCACGCAAGTTTGCTCGCTTCGATGAAAGCCTGGTAACGCCGGGATCGGAGTACTCGGCCGACCGCTCGTTCGAGAGCAAGCCACGCAAGATACCACCCTTCGAGGTTCCCTCCGAGCCGCTGCTTATCTTGAAACCGAGCTACAACGACATAGACGTCAACCTACACGTGAACAACGCCCGGTATCCAGGCTACGTGATGGATGCCCTGTGCCTGGGGCCCGACCAGTCCATCCGCACCCTGCAAATTGACTATCGCCACGAGATAGCACCCAGCGACTCCATAGCCATATATGCAAGCCACGATGGCGATTCGATTCGCGCCAACGGCGTGCTGGAAGACGGTACCGTGGCCTTCAGCTGCGCGATTGAGCTGGTCTGAGCATGGCGCGCGAATCTCTTAAGTCGAAACGAGAGCGGGTACTGCAGGTCTGCGAGCTTATGAACGAACACTATCCGCACCCCGAACCAGCCCTGCACTTCGATAGCCCCTTTCGCCTCACCATCGCTGTGCTGCTCTCGGCGCAGACTACCGATGCAGCGGTGAACAAGGTAACGCCTGTGTTATGGGAGCACTACCCCACCATAGAAGCTCTTGCAGGAGCCAACGTAGATGATGTGGCCGAGATTCTACATTCCATCGGCTTCTTTCGCACGAAGGCCGCCAACTGTATCAAGTGTGCGCAGATGATTCTCTCCGACTTCGGAGGCGAAGTGCCGCGCACCATGGAAGAGCTGCAGAAGCTGCCCGGGGTTGGACGCAAGACGGCCAACATCGTGATGAACGTAGGCTTCGGCCTGTGCGAGGGCATCGCTGTGGATACCCATGTGTTCCGCATCGCACATCGACTCAAACTCTCCAATGCCAAAGAAGCCTCTGCCACCGAACAAGACTTGCTGAAGATAATCCCCCAAGAGAAGTGGACTTCCGTGAACGACCAATGGATCCGCTTCGGGCGCGAAACCTGCTCAGCACAGCGCCCCAAATGCGACGTCTGCTTCTTGGCCGACATCTGCCCGAGCTACAAGAAGTAACTTACAGCTTTGGCTTCCGGGGAAAGGGCTTTCGCTTTCACTCCTCGGTCGCTGCGCTCCCTGCGGGGGTTGAAAAACTACAGCTCTTTCCCCGAAAACCGGAATTGAATATATGAGGTTTGAAGCTAATGCGACTCAGCCGATTCTGCAGCCCGCAAACGCAGGTGAAATCTCATTTTGGTTAGGACGATCTGCAGGTTCGTTAAAGATTTCGCCGTTGCGTTTGGGTGCGAAGCCAAGGCTGATC
>CANOHY010000015.1 GCA_947565915.1 uncultured Eggerthellaceae bacterium
AGCTCGAAGACGTTGGGCTCCTCGATCAAGCCCTTCCGCCAGAAGGCAGAGACCTCGAGCGCAGGCGTTATGCCACCATAATCCATGAAGCGAATAGGGATATCCCCCCTCTCCACGAAGAAGCGCAACCATGGGGAATCCTTGGAGGAGTCGAATGCCGAGCCAAGCGCCCGCACGAAGCCCTCTTCAAGGCATTCCTCAGTGTTCGTAAGAAAAACCCTAGGAGCGGTAATATTAATCCCCGTAGCACGCAAAACATCATGAAGGAACGAGATGTCGGTAAGCAGCACCCCGAGCGCACGTGCCCCCCTTGGAGTCTGCATCACGACATCTTCGCCAAGGCGACCTGCCTGCCAGTATTCGGGAGCCTCCTCCATCCTATAGTTCTTCCAAACCTTCTTGTACCTCTCCACCCGATTCACTTCCTCGATGGTGTCTTCGAGACGAAGATTGAAAACGATGCCTAGCTGCCAGTCAGCTGAAAGCTGCGAGAACACCTTGTGCAGCGCCGACACCGCCTCTTCCAAAAGATACAGATAGGCTTCGGTCGTCTCGAAGTAGTCATCATCACATACGCTGAACTTGACGACGTCTATTGCGTCGCCTTCCTTACTTTTGAATTCACTCAAGCCTGGAGGATACTCTGGATTCTCCTCTATCTCGTACACGATCTTCATGTCATCCCCTAGTAATCGTAATGAACATTCATGTCTTTTTCATCAACTACAACATTGAAATGCTTCCCTCTGTTCTGGGAAGGGTCATCAGGATGCGTATGACCAGCAACATCATCACGGATTTTGATTTCGCTTTTCTCTACTCTTCCTTGTTCATTAGTCTTCTTGATTTCATAAACGTAAACACGACCCGGCTGGACCTTTTTCCGCTTATCGATATTCTCCGTAATATCATCTGGCTTCATCGTTACCGGTATCCCGAAATCTCTCTTCGCTTGCTTGAATGCGCCATGCCTTCCAGCTCCCGGCGGGGACAGGTTCGGTGGCGGCGTGCCAGGCACCTTGGATGCGCCCCCAGCCTTTCCAGAGCCCTTGCCGATCTTGCCAGCCGTTGAGCCTACGCTCGCCAGGCCCTTGCCAGCCTTGACGCCCATCTTGGCAAGGCCCACGGTGTCGCCCACGCCCGGGATCGCCGAGAGGAAGGACATGCCCGCATCGACGTAGTTGCCCTCTGCCGCGTACCAGACGCCGTTGGCAACATCGGCCACCACGCCCACGCCCGGCACCATGCCGACCACGTCGAGCACCGCATGGCCCGCATCCGAGAAGTCGATGCGCGAGAGCGAGTCGCCAATGTTGGAGAAGAAGCCCGTGATGGACTTGGCCGCACCGCAGGAGAAGCGCTGCACGGACTGGCCGACCGAGGCCACCCAATCCAGGAACGGCACGCTGCCGCCCCCACCGGCGCCAGAGTAGCTTGAGCCAGAGGCTCCCCAACCAGGCGAGCCGCCGCCCGCACCAGCGTAGCCGGCGTTGCCGCGGTATCCCCCCTGGGCGGAAGGCGGCCCTGCTGCCCACCTGGCAACCGCGCTCACCGCACCAACGACTGCGCTCGCTGCTTTCTTGGCGACGCTCACCACGGTGCTCGCCACCTTCTTCACGGTGCTCACCACCCCCGAGGCGAAGCTGGTGATAGCACCCCACAAGTTGAAATGCCCCGTGGGGTCTATATGCTTCAAGGGGTTTCCCAGCCCATAGGCGTAGCGGTTCTGGGTTGCGGGCCGCTCCAGCTCGCCGAGGTAGGTATCCGCCACCCCGAACGTGGCGGTGTCGGGCGCGTAGTAGCGCGCCCGCAGGTAGGCGAGCGCCGACGCGGGACTGTACTCCTCTGCGCGGTAGCCGTAAGCGGGCGACTCAGCGAGCAGATCCCCTGCGATTGGCTCGCCGAAGGCGCCGTATGCCTGCCAGCCCGTCACCTCCCCTTGGTGGTCCTTGGCCTGCACGACGGATCCCAGCCCATCTTGCAGGTAGTAGGAGGTGGCGCCTTCGCTTCCCTTGGACAGGCGATTAAGCCCGTAGACCTCGCGCGCCTCTCCCGTGCGCGTGCTCATGGTTGCCATGGCCTGGGGCACGGAGGTGACGCTCGACACCACGTAGCGCACGGTATCGGTGTCGATCGAGGCGTAGGTGGACCTCTCGGGGATCACGTTCAGGTCGGCAAGCGCGCTGCTGGCATCCTCTGGGCGCGCGCCGGATGCTCGCAGCAGGTCGTCGGCATCGGCCGCGAGCTTGCGCTCCTTGGGCGTCGCTGTTCCGGCAAGCCCCTCGAGCACTGCTTGCCCGGCCGCGCCGCTTGCCTCCCACATCAGGCAGGGCGATATGCTGCCGACAAGCGCCCCGGCCTCGAGCGCGAACCCGTACCAGAACCACGATAGCGGGCTTGCTGCCACGTGCGATTGGCTCCAGGCAGTAGCACGCGCCGCGCTCGGAGCCCCATTCGAGGCGGCCACATCGGCAGCATCCTCGCGCCCACCCTCTTCGACCTCGACCAGGCGCTCTTGCTCCACTTGCACGCCGAAGGGCGAGGCTTGCATGACCTTGTTGCCATCGCCATCGTAGGCCGCAGCCAGAAGCTCTCGACCGCCCGACCTCACGGCCACCAGGCGGTCCTCCACCCCATAGGCGTACTCTGTCGCCTGCGCCCCCTCGCCGCGCTTGGCGATGAGGCGCCCTGCCTCGTCGTATTCGTAGGCGGTCTTTCCCGACACGTCGCTTCTCGCGCAGACGAGCCGGTTGGCATCGTCGTATTCGAAGGCAATCCTCTCGGCGCCATCTCCCGTGCGAACGGCCTCGGTGCGGTTGCCCACCGCGTCGTAGGCGTAGCGGATGGCGAAGGTGCCCGCCTCGCCCTTCTCCTCCACCGAGGCCAGCCTGCCTGCTGGCGTGTAGGAGTACGTGCGGCTCGATCGGTGCTTCGTGCCGTCACTGCCGAGCACCAGGGCATCCTCGGCCGTCACGTTGCCCACAGCATCGTATGAGTAGGCGTAGCGCGAGAGCTCCCTGCCCGAACCGTCGCTGTTCGCCACGGATGCCACGTTTCCTGCCCCGTCGTAGGTCGTCTCGGTCAGCGTGCCATCGGGGCGCTTCAGGCTCACCGGGCGGTCGAGCGCATCGTAGTCGTATAGGTAGTCGCCCTCGGACGCGCTCACCTTGCGCAAGTTGCCCGCAGCGTCGTATGCGTAAGCCACCACCGTGTTATCCGGGTAGGTCACCGAAGCCACGTTGCCCATCTCGTCATATTCGTAGGCCAGCTTGCTTCCTGCGCCGTCGGTCTCGGACACGATGCGGCCGCACCCGTCGTATTCGAAGGCAGCCGTGCCCGTCGCATCCGCGCGCGCGGTCTTGCGCCCTTCGTCGTCATAGCCGTAGATGACTGACTCACCCTGGCTTTGCGAGTAGGACTTCTCCAGCAGGGAGCCCAGCTCGTCGTAGTCATACCTGGTAACGTTGCCGAGCGGATCTGTTGCCTGGGCGAGACGTCCAGCCAGGTCGGATTCGAGCTTTTCCACCTGGCCCGTCGGCGACTCGATGAAGGCCAGGTTCCCATCGTCGTCGTAGCCGAAGCGGGTGATGCGCCCTAGGGCATCGGTGGCCTGCTCGAGGTTTCCCGCGCCATCGTAGGCATAGGAGGTCTTGGCCCCCTCTTGGTTCACGACTGATGTCAGCTGGCCTATCGCGTCATAGCCATAGCGCACGGTTGCGCCGTTCGCGCCCGTTTCCTCCACCATGTTGCCCGCAGCGTCAAAGTCGCGCTTGAGCTCGTCTCCTGCCACGCCCACCACGAGCGTCAGGTTGCCCATCTCGTCGTAGGCATAGGTGGTGGTGCCACCCGCCCCGTTGGTGTATCCCGTCAGGTTGCCCAGCGCATCGTAGGCGAAGGCCTGCGCCCGCCCGAGCGGGTCGGTCGCCTTCACAAGGCGCGAGGCACCGTCGTAGTCGTAAGCCCACCGGCGACTGCCCACCACAAGCTCCGTGAGGTTTCCGCGGCCATCGTAAGCGTAGGATGTGGTCGCGCCCACTTGGTCGGTATAAGAGACGATCCGCGAGAGCGCGTCGTAGGCATAGGCCTGACGGGCGCCCGTGCGGTCGGTGGAGCTGAGCAGGTTGCCGAGGGCGTCGTAGGCAAATGCGGCCTGGCCCCGGGCATCGGATGTGGACAATAGCCGCCCCTGCCCATCGTATGAGAGCGCCACCTCTGCACCCAGGTTGTCCGCAAGCGACACCAGGTTGCCCGACGGGTCGTAGCCATAGGTCTGCAGGTATCCCCGCGGAGTTTGCGCGGAGGTCATCCGTCCTGCCGCATCGTAGCCAAACTGCCAGGTGCTCCCGCGCCCGTCAGTGCGCGAGATCAGGTTATCGGCCAGGTCAAAGGCATAGCTCGTCTGGTTGCCCAGGGCGTCTACCTGCAAGATGCAGTTGCCATGGGCATCGTAGGAGTAGCGCATATGCGCGCCCAGCTCGTCGGTCGCACGCGCAAGGTTGCCCATCTGGTCGTACTCGAAGGCCTCGGTAGTGCCATCGGGGTTCATCATGGCAACGAGCTGCCCCTCGGCGTCGTAGGCCATCTGCGTGATGTGGCCCAGAGCGTCGGTGATAGAGGTGCACCTGCCTGCCCCGTCGTATTCGTAGCGCGTGATGGCCCCCGTGCCGTCGGCGTGCTCCACCAGGTTGCCCTCGCCGTCGTAGGCATAGGCCTGCGCGAACCCGTCTGCGTCCACGGCGCTTGCCAGCAGCCCGCGAGCATCGTAAGCATAGGTGGTCTTGTTGCCCAATGCGTCGGTGATCGAGGTCACGTTGCCCGACGGATCATAGATATATGATGTGATGTGCCCGAGCGCGTTGATGACTCTCTCGAGGTTTCCTGCCGCATCGTAGGCGTAGCGCGTGGTGGCGCCCGTCGAGTCCGTCTGGGCCAGCAGCTCGCCTCGCAACCCATACTCGTAGCGGGTCTCCATGCCGGAGGCAGCCACGTGGGAGGCAAGCTGCCCCTCGGCCGTGTAGGCCCATCTCTCCTCCGCGCCGCTCACGTCCCGCGCCTGTACGCGCCTGCCAGCGCCATCATAGGCGTATTGCGCCGCATACCCCGCATTCGAGCGAACCGACGTGAGGTTGCCCACCACATCGTAGGCAAGCTCGAGGGCAAGCCCCGCCCCATCCTTCGATTCCACGAGGCGCCCGCAGCCGTCGTAGGTGAAGCTCTCCGTCGAGCCATCGGGAAGCTCGCGCGAGGCCATGTTGCCAAGCGGGTCGTAGGAATAGCGCGTGATGCGCCCTAGGGCATCGGTCACCTCAACCAGGTTCCCAGCCCCGTCGTAGCTCGCAAGCCTCCTGGCGCCAAGCGCGTCCTCGGTTGCCACCAGATGCCCTGCCCCATCGTAGGCGTAGCGCATGGTGGCGCCGTTTCGGTCGGTATATGCGCTTATACGCCCGCAACCATCGTAGGCATAGGTTGCCACATGCCCGGCTCCATCGATTCGCGAGACCACCGACCCCTCGCCATCGTAGGCAGTCTCCTCCACCAGGCCCGAGCCGTCCGCACGCTCGACCACGCGCCCGCAGCCGTCGTAGGCGAGTTTCTCAAGCGAGCCTCCTGCGCCCTCCACGCACAGGTAGCGGCCCTCCCCGTCCAACGTGAAGGTCGTGCGCTCGCCAGCCGGATCGACGATGGCCGCTATGCGCCCGGCAGCGTCGTATTCGAAGGCGTACGTGCGCTCTGCGATGCTCATCTCCACCAAGCGCCCGGCAGCCGAGTAGGTGAAAGTAGTGACGAGCCCGGCGCGGTCGACCGTGCGCGCTAGCCTGCCGCCTGGCAGATACTCGCATGCAGAGGAGCTCCCGTCGGCGTAAAGCGTGCTCGTCAGCCGCCCGCATGCATCGTAGGCATAAGCGGTGGTGGCGCCCGTCGCGTCGGTGAAGGAGCTCGGAGCTTCGCCCTGCCCCTCGTAGGCATAGGACTCCACATCTCCCGTAGGCAGCTCGCGAGCGAGAAGGCGGCCCTGCGCGTCATAGGAGCTCGCCCATGCGTTGCCAAGAGCGTCCGTCTGCCCAACCAAGTTGCCCCGCGCGTCGTAGGCGAACGCCCGCGCATTGCCGAGCGCGTCCGTTTCGCCCACCTTGCGCCCAGAAGCGTCGTAGGAGTATGCGGTGGTAGCCCCTGTGGGGTCGGTGATGGAAGCTGGCTCGTAGCGGCCGTTTTGCGAGACCAGCCAAGTGGCACCTCGCCCATCGGTGTAGGCGCGCGAGGCGCCCGAGCCGTCCTGCTGTGCCACCATGCGCCCGCATGCGTCGTAGGCGTAGGTCGTGGTGGCCCCGGTGGCATTGGTGGATGATATCATGCGCCCCATGGCGTCGAAGGAGCAGCTGCGCACGTTGCCTAACGCGTCGACCGCACTCGTGCAGCGCGCCCCTGCCCAGCCATAGGTCTCGGTGATGCCATCGGCGTCGGTTCTGGAGGTGCGCCGGGAAAGCCCGTCGTAGGTGTAGGCGAACGAGGTTCCCGAGCTCGACGCTTCGCCTATCAAGTTGCCCTTGCCGTCGTAGGCATAGCTCCACGCCTCGCCATCGCCCATCACCTTCGACGTCAGATGCCCGCGCGCGTCATAGGCGAAGCTGGTGGTGATGCCCTTCACGGTTTGGCTGGCCAGCAGCCCGCGCGCATCGTAGGAATAGGTGCCGTTCTCGTCCGATACGAGGTTGCCTGCCGCGTCGTAACTGCGCGAGACGCTCGTGCCATCTGCATAGCGAATCGCGGTGGTGCGGTAGTAGGCGTCGTAGTTGTATATGGTGGTCGAGCCGTCGCCATCCACCGTGGTGGTGGTCCCGGGCCCGTAGGTGATCTTCACCGTGTCGCCTGCGCCATCGGTTTGGCTGATCACCCTCCCTTGCCCGTCGTAGGCGTTCCTCACGGTGACCACGCCGTTCTGGTCGGTGCGCGAGAGCAGGCGATGGCGTGAATCGTAGGCGTAGCGCACCGTGGCACCCGACTGGTCGGTGAACTGCACCAGGTTGCCCGCCCCATCGTATCCATAGCGAAGCGAGGTGCCATCGGGCAGCCCGATGGAGCTCACGCGCCCGGCAGCGTCGTAGGAAAAGGAGAGCCTGCGCCCGAAGGGGTCGGTGATCGATGCTATGGCTCCGAGCTTGTCGCGCTCGATCTTGGTCACGCGGCCCTGGGCATCCTCCACGGTGGAGAGCAGGCCCCACGCATCGAAGGACTTGGCCGTCCCATCCATGGAGGCGAGCCGGTAGGTGAACTGCCTCACGCCCGGCTTCACCTGGACCTCTTGGCGATGCAAGGTGAGCTGCGGGTCTTGGGCGCAGCGGTAGGCAGAGCCCCCGGCTGGGTCGAACGCGAGCATCTTGCCGTCGCCCGCCCACAGCACCAAGGTGCCGCTCGCATCGGCCGCAAGGTGCTCGTCGTAGGAGAACGACCAGTTCCAGCCGAAGGACCCCTGGGCATCGTCGGCCATCGAGTTGTAGGTGCGCACGACCGCAAGCGTGCCCACATCGCCCAGAAGCTCGGCATCGGTGGCCTCGCACACGTAGTTGCCCGTGTTCAGGTTGATGGGCTCGTAGCCGTACTCGCAGTGCTTGCCACGGCCCATGAGCGCCGAGTCGATGCGCTTCTTCTGGTCCAGCGTGAGCTCTTTGGGATTGTAGGCCTCGGTGGTCTTGGGGTTGCGGATGAACAGCGTGTTGCCGCTCACCACCAGCGAGTCTTGCACGTGGTTGTCCACCCCGAGCTGGTCGAGCGTGATGCCGTAGTGCTTGGCTATGTAGGGAAGCGTGTCCTTGAGCGTTGCCTTGTACACCAGAAACGTGTCGGAGCTCTTCTGCGCGCCCGTGCGCCCGTCGAGCGTGGCCTGGGCCTTCACCGCATAGCGGGTGTTCAGCCGCATGCCCGTGAAGGGCACGCTTTGCCAGTTGGAGAGCTTGTCGCGGTACTTGGTGCCGTTGGGCATCTTGCTCTCGTAGGGCGAGGTGTCGGGGTACTTGTAGGAGCGCGAGGCATAGGCCTTGCCCGAGTCCGATCCCCCATCCAGCCAGTAGGCCACATCCGAGCGAGGCGTGGCCTCGCCATCGGCCAGCACGGCATCGAGCTTCAGCATGTTGTTGGCGTCGTGCTCGTTGATGACGCGCAGGTTCACCGTGGTGGCGTCGAGCGACATCGACTCGCTCACCGGGTTGGGGATGGTGTAGTCCACCACCATGCGCGGCGGGTTGGAGCTCATGCGGTCGTTGAACAGCTCGCATTGCATGTTGCGCTCGTCTTCGGCCTTGATGCACAGCCCGCGCTGCGGATAGATTCCCTGCACCCATCCGTTCACGGCCTCTCGCACGTCGAAGTCCACGTATCCGGTGGTGGTTCGCGCCTGGCGGTAGCATAGGAGCTCATGGCGAACGGAGACCTGCGAATCCCAGCTCAAGGTGTAGTAGTCCCAGGGGTCCATCACGCGGTAGATGCCGAACTTCGTCGCGCCGTTCGAGTACGCCGTTCCCTGGTGGATGGAGAAGGTTGCCTTGTCGATGCGCGCCTCGCTCATCACCTTCGGGAAGTCGTAGTCGGCGTTCATGTAGATGCGGCAGATGGCATGCCCCAGGCCGCCGTTGAACAGCCCCGACCCGGTGGCCACGCCGTCGTCGTAACCAGCGCATGCATAGCCGCTCTCGCCTATCACCTTGTCGTGCCACTGCTGCTCCACCGGGCTCACGCGCACATGCGCGGTGGACAGGCTGACCACGGGGTCGATGCGCACCGGATAGATGCGCTCGGGAGCCTCGAGCCATCCCCAGTCGGGGCGAACCGTGACCACGTACTCGTTCGGCGCGCTCTCCGTGGCGGCAAGCTCCAGCGCGCACGACACCGCACCAGCTGCGTCCTCCATGACGGGGGCGGCTATGGAGAAGATGGCCTGCTGGCCCTCATCTCCCGGGTCGTAGAGCTCCATCACGCCGTCGGCCATCCGCGCGCGCAGGCCCGGCCCCAGCGCTATGCTGGTGGAGAACTCCTGCTGGGCTACGGGATGCGCCAGCACGATGTCCTCCTTGATCACCGAGCCGACCAAGGTGTATTGGTAGTCGATTCCCTCGCGCACGTCGCTGTAGCGGATGGCCTCGTCCTTCACGGCCGAGCGCGAGAAGTCGCCATCGAGGGGAAGGTAGGTGAAGCGGTAGCCGTCGTGCTCCACGCTGATGGGACGGCCATCGGCTATCTTGTCTGGCAGCACGGCATCGTAGGCGTTTTTCCTGTTGGCGTAGTCGACTGCCCCTTCCTCGTCGCCTGGGGCCCCTTCGGCTTCCCGGGCTTCCAGGCTGTTGTCGATCAGGCGGTCTTGGCCCTGCTCGTCCTGATAGGTGATCTGCGGGCCGCCTATGATGGCTTGGTAGTGCACCTCGTCTTGCTGCAGTATCACAGCCGGGCCATCAACGTAGGCCAGCTCGCCCTCCACCTCGGGCTGCTCATGGTAGGCTTGCGGCTCGCGCGCCTCTGACGGGCTTTCGCCATCTGGCTTCGCGGCGCCCTCGTTGCCCGAATCGGCGTTGGCTTCGGTCGGATCATCTGCGGTCGACTCGCCATTCTGGCTAGGCGAGCCCTCGGATTCGCCTTCCCCTTGCGCGCTAGCCGACTTGCCGCCATCCGCATCCCCAGTCTGCGCACCCGCTCCGTCTGCGGCGTTTTGCAGGGGCGCGCCTTCGCGCGCATCGTCGAAGAGCTCCTCGATGGCCGCCTTCTGCGCAGCCTGCTCCATGCTCTCGAGCGCCGATGCCACATCGGGCGCACCAAAGGTGGTGAGCGCGAGCACGACGGCCAGGATGATGCACATGCCCTTGCGCGCCTTGTCGAGCGGCTTGTGCACCTGGTTGAAGCGGGAAAGCCGCTGCCTTATTGAATCCACGGCGCCACGGAGCCTATCGGGGCGATAGGCAAGCAGGTAGAGAAACGCTGGCCATGCCAGCCCGAGCGCCACCTGCGCGATAGAGATGACGATTGACGCAGCGAGCGCATCGAGCGCTGCCTTTGCTAGAGAGGCAGCCGCCCCCAGCACGAGCAGCACCGCCAAGCATACAAGCGCCGCAGGCCAAGCACGCAAGGCGCTCTTGAGGGATTCCCGTAAGGTTGCAGAGGCATTGCGCCTCCCCTTGAACATGAAGAGGAGCAAAAGGGTTACAAAGGTGGCCAGGGGCAACGCCAGAACGGTAGCCACAACGCGCATGGCGAAGATCGATGCGCCATCGCCCAGGGGCACAGCTAGCGTTGCGGCAATGAAGAGCGAGATGAGGCCCGAAGCAGCACAGCAAACCAAAGCGCAGGCGAGCACCAGCACCACGTGCGCCCATTTGGATTGGCTGTCGAGAAGCCTTGAGACCACGCTGCCCCAACCCCCTGTCGGCTAAGATGTGCAGGGCTGGCTGGGATCAGTGGTGCGTTGGGAGTATCATCTATGCGATTGAGTGGCCCTGAGGCCTCTATTCTAAGACTCTTGCCCGGTCATATCAAGTATTGACCTAAGCGCGACGGCGCGAAGCCAAGGCCGTACGCATCAAGGCCAAGGCGTATCGCCGAGTCAACTGATTAGGCGCAATCTCGCCTTAACGTGACACAGCATTTCCGGAAACCAAAAACATAGGCGCTTGCGCCGTAATGTTTTGGCTTGAGGATTTGCCGTGCGCGTTAAAGCGAGATTGCGCACATACAGCCTATTTCATCCAGGCGGTACCGGCGGCGCGCAGGCCATTGGCCAGGGCGCGCAAGCCCATGAGCACTATGTCGAACGCCGCCCAAAGCAACCCCACTTGCACGGCCACATCCCCAATGCGCGGGAACACCGCCAACCCCAGCAACGCGAGCACCACCAGATAGGCAGCCGTGGCCCCAGCAACCGTCGCCGCAAGATAGCGGAAGTCGCCAGCGCCTATCAAGATGCCATCGAGCGCCCACATCCAGCTTTGCAAAGGAAGACCCAGCCCCACTACCACCATTCCAACCGTAGCGAGATGCTGCACCACCGGATTCGGCGAGAACAGATGCGGGGCTGCCAGGCCAAAGGCGATAAATGCAAGTCCCGCCACAACGCCCATCACGATGCCCGCCTTGGCCGTAAGCGTGGTAAGCGAGCGCGCCTCCTTGAAGCGCCCGGCACCAAGCTCGGCTCCCACGAGCGTTTGTCCCGATATGGCAAGCGCATCCAACAGGTTCAAAGCCAAGTTCCAAGTTGCGTTTATCACCTGATAGGCCGCCAATGCATCGGTGCCGATGCGCGACGCCACCACAACTGTTGCCACGAACCCGATTCGCAAAGCCAAAGTGCGCAGGAACAGAGGAAAGCCATCGCCGCCTGCTCCTGCGATGCCCTCAAGCCGCGGTCGCAGCAAAGCGCCTTGCGCAAGCGCCCAACGAACAGCGGGCACCACCAAGCAAAGGCACATGAACCATTGGGATATGGCTGTTGCCACGCCCGACCCCGCGATTCCAAAGCCCAGCACAATGACGAAGAGCACGTCGAGCACGCAATTGAGAAGCGACCCGCCAGCAGCCACCACCAGAAGAAAGCGCATCTTCTGCAGGCCGCGAAAGACTCCTTGGGCTGCATATACCAAGAGCATGCCGGGCACTCCCACGATCACCGTGTGCACATACACGGCACCGAGCGACGCATCCTGTGGGTTTCCGCCAAGCAAGCTGCAAAGCGCGGGTGCGGCTGCGAACAGCACCACCGCCAGCACAACGCCAATGCCAAGCGCCAGCCATAGCCCATCGATGCCCGCCTGCATGCCCTCGCGCATCTTGCCTGCGCCCATGAGGTGCGAAACCTTCGATGTGGTCGAATAGGCCAAGAAGATGCATAGCCCCACCGCCGTGAGCACGATGGTGGACCCAAGCGAGAGCCCGGCAAGCGACTGCGTGCTCACGTGCCCAACGATTGCCGTGTCCACCATGATGAAAAGGGGCTCGGCAATAAGCTGGCCCAAGGTGGGAACAGCCAGCACGAGGAGCTTGCGTATGGTCAAGGGCGACTCGTTCATAGAGGAGAATATAACCCTATGTCCGACCGAGCTTCAATACTCGCTTGCACCCGAATATGAAGAAGGGCCCCGAATCGGAGCCCTTCGAAACCAGCGCTTTGCAACTGCCCTGCAGCAGCGCGCACGTTACTCGCCCAAGGCGAAGCGCACAAAGTCGACCACCTTGATGGAACCGCCGAGCTCCTTGGCAACCTTGTCGGTGTACTCGCGCACCGTCATGTCGCCATCCTTCACGAACGCCTGCTCGGTCAGGCAGTTCTCGGCGTAGTACTTCTCCATGCGGCCAGAAGCGATCTTCTCCTGGATGTTCTCGGGCTTGCCCGACTGCGCAGCCTGCGCCTTGTAGATCTCCATCTCCTTGGCAGCGATGTCGGCAGGCACGGCCTCGCGGTTCGGGGCAACCGGGTTCAGGGCTGCCACCTGCATGGCCACGTCGCGGCCATAGGTTTGGAATGCCTCGCTTGCCGGGTCGATGCCCTCTACGTCGAAGAGCACCAGAACGCCGATCTTGCCACCCATGTGGATGTAGGAGCACACGCCACTGCCCTCAACCAGCGCATAGCGATTCAGCTGCGTGTTCTCGCCCATCACATGAATGCAGTCGGTGATCTCGGCAGCCACGTCGGCATTCTCGCGGAGCGCCTCCACGTCGGCTGGCTTGGTCTCCAGCGCGATCTTGGTGATCTTCTCAGCATAGCCCTTGAACTTCTCGTTGATGCCCACGAAGTCGGTCTCGCAGTTGAGCTCAATCATCGCGCCGCTCTTCGCGTCGGCAGAAACAAGCGCCATCACGGTTCCCTCGTTCGTGGAACGGCCGGCCTTCTTGGCCACCGATGCCAAGCCCCATTCGCGCAGCAGGTCGACGGCCTTCTCCATGTTGGCCTCGGCCTCGGTGAGGGCCTTCTTGCATTCCATCATGCCTGCGCCGGTCATCTCGCGCAGTTCCTTGACCATGGATGCGGTAATCGCCATGTTCATCATCCTTCCTGGATAATCGAGCAGCTCAGGCACCGTTCGTCTTTGCGACGCGGTGCATGCGCTGCATGTCTCGTCTATTCGGCGTCGGCCACCGTGGCCTCGACAGCCTCTGCAACTGCCTCGGCAACATCAGCCTCCACGGCTGCTTCAACTGCCTCGGTTGAAGGAGTCTCGGCAACCACTGCTTCGGTCACGCCCACCGTGCCATTGGGCTCCACCGTGCCCTGGACCATCTCCTCCAGCGTCACAGGAGCGCCCACGCCTGCCACCACAGCGTCGGCGATGAAGTCGCACAGCAGCTTCACCGAGCGGATGGCATCGTCGTTGGTGGGAATGCCGTAGTCCACATCATCGGGGTCGCAGTTGGTATCCAACGTGCCCACGATGGGAATCTCCAGCTTCTGAGCCTCGTGCACGGCAATGGCCTCGCGGTTGGTGTCGATGATGAAGATGGCATCGGGCACGCGACGCAAGTTGCGGATGCCGTTCAGGTTCGTCTGCAGCTTCGAGAGTTCCTTGCGAAGCAGGATCTGCTCCTTCTTCGGCAACAGCTCCATGCGGCCGTCGGCCTCCATGGCCTCCAGCTCTTCCATGCGATTCACGCTCTTGCGAATGGTCTGGAAGTTGGTCATCATGCCGCCAAGCCAACGAGCGTTCACGTAGGGCATGCCGCAGCGGTTGGCAGCCTCGCTAATGGCATCCTGAGCCTGCTTCTTGGTGCCCACGAACAGCACCGTGCCGCCCTTCTCGGTGAGGTTGCGCACGAACGTGTAGGCGCGGTCCAATCCGATGAGCGTCTGCTTCAGGTCGATGATGTAGATGTCGCCACGGCTGCCGAAGATGTACGGCTCCATCTTGGGGTTCCAGCGACGGGTTTGATGCCCGAAATGGGCTCCTGCATCCAGCAGCGTTTGAATACTGACTTTCGCCATATCCACTCCATTCGTTAGTCCTCTGCCCGTGGTCATCCCCGATGTCCGCAGCCTTTTCCAGGTGGCCACTAGCGGTTCGGGTCGCACGAGCATGTGTGATTAGAAACTCTGGTAGTATACTCCAACCGCGCAAAAGCGCACAGACGCTTTCGATAATTCATATTTTCGAGCAATACGCCCATTGGAGAACGCCATGGATTTCAACAACGTGCAATTCGAGCGCTCGTTCGGCATATCGTCTCAGCTCACGCCATCAGACATGCCCGAGGTATCCTTCGCCGGACGCTCCAACGTGGGCAAGTCCTCGCTGCTCAATGCGCTTTTCAATCGCAAGAAGCTGGCCAAGGTTTCCCAAACGCCAGGCAAAACGTCAACCATCAACTTCTTCGCCACCGACGATGCGCGCTTCGTCGACTTGCCCGGCTATGGCTACGCGAAGGTGTCGAAATCCGAAAAGGAACGCTGGTCGGAGCTAATCGAGGGCTATTTCAACCAAGACCGCGATTTCGCCCTCACCTGCTCGCTCATCGACATCCGCCACCCTGCCACGGCGCTCGACGAGAACATGGTGGGGTTCCTTCAAGAAGCGCGCTTGCCCTTCGCCATCGTGCTCACCAAGGCCGACAAGCTCTCGAAATCGAAGTGCCTCCAACAGGCGGCGGCCATCAAGGCGCAGCTTGGCCTGGGCGATGAAGTGCCCATGGTGCTCACATCCTCGGCGAAGAGGTCGGGCATCGACGAGCTGAGGGCCGTTATCGAGCAGGCACTCGCCTAAGAAGCTCGCATAAGGATTGCATAAGGCTCGCGTCTAAGCCTGGTATTCTGCATGAACCTCGCGCATGCAGGCGCGCGCTTTGCGCTCGGGCTATTCCATGCCCTCGTCAACCAGCAGCTCCTCGCCATCGGCGGCAGCTGTGGCCAGTTGGTCGCAGCGCTCGTTTTCGGCATGGCCGGCATGCCCGTGTACCCATTGGAATGCAACCTCATGCGGCTCCATGGCCGCAAGCAAACGCAGCCACAGATCCACGTTCTTCACCGGCTGCTTCTGCGCGTTCTTCCATCCGCGGCGAAGCCAACCTTCCACCCAATGGTCGTTGAAGGCCTTCACCACGTATTGCGAATCGGAGACAACACGCACATCGCATGGCCGCTTCAGGGCCTCGAGGCCCGCAATGACGCCCATCAGCTCCATGCGGTTGTTGGTGGTGTGCGCATAGCCCCCCGAAAGCTCGCGCTCGTGCTGCTGGCCTGCACCGTCGACATAGCGAAGCAGCGTGCCGAACCCGCCCGGGCCTGGGTTACCACGAGACGAGCCATCCGAGAAGAGGTCGACGTGCATCGAAGATGTCATGCTCAATGCGCGCTTAGCCGGGATACTTCACGATTACCATGCCGGCTTGCACAGGCCCGATGATGACGCCCACGCCATAGGTTGCCGCATGGATCATCTGACCTCCGCCAATGTAGATGCCGGTATGTTGGTCGCCGCCCTCCACGTGCACGACGCACACGTCGCCCGGCTGAGGATCGTTGGTCACGGGCCAGTTGATGAACGTGGCCGTGGTGCCCAAGCGGCTATGCGACCCCGTGAGGCAGTAGCCCACCAAACCCGAGCAATCGTAGCCGTAAGGGCCCGTGGCACCCCACACATAAGGTGCGCCAAGGCACGCATACGCACGGCTGACCGGGTCGGTGCCACCCTCGTAGGGCTTCTGCACGGGAGTGTTGTCTTCCCAGGGGTTGTAGCCGCCCGCTCCACCATTCGTGGAACCGCCGCCGTTGCCGCCGCCATTCCAGTTGCTGCCCCCGCCGTTGTTGTTGCTTTCAAGAGCCGCCTGGCGCTCAGCCTCTTGACGGGCACGCTCGGCAGCCGCAGCCTCTTCGGCCTGCCGTTGCTGCTCGACCAATTCGAGCACCTCGGCGCTCAGGCCGTCGTATATGGACTGCATCTCGCTTACCGTTGCCTCGGCGCGAGCAGCTGCCTGCGCGGCCGCATCCGAATTCTCGGCAGCCAGCTTAGCCTGCTCCTCCAGGATTTCCGCTTGCTCTTCTGCTTCGGCGCGCAACGCCTTCTGCTCGGCCACCAGCTCGGCATCTTGCGAGTTCACCTTGTTGAGCACATCCCAGTTGGTTGCGAATTCAACGAAGCTGGCAGACCCAAGCAGAAGGTCGATGAGCGACGTGCTGCCTCCACGATACATATCGCGTGCTCGGCTGCCCAAGCGCTCCTGCAGCACTTCTATCTGGGCCTGGATCTCCTCGATGCGCGCTTGCGCCTCGTCGCGCTTCTGCTCGGCTTCCGCCTGAGCCATGAGTGCAACGCCATAAGAGCTCGAGAGCCGGTCGAGCTCGTTTTGCATGGCAGTTAGGTTAGCCAGAGCCGTCTCGGCCTCGGCCTGCTTGTCGGAAAGCTCGTCAGCGAAGGCAGGCCCTGCTGTGGGCAGCGGGCATAATGCGATAGCCATCGCGATGGCCAGCAAAATGGCCAATGCCTTGTTCGTCAATATTGCGAAATGCGACGTATGCTGCATCGTTTTACCTCCATTTGCATATCGTCTCGCGGGTGACCCAGTGTAGCACAATGCCCTTTTGACCTGGTAAATGCTTGCGAAATCCTTACGATGCGCGTAGGAAACCTTCATCGAAACTTCAAGGCCATACCACCGGTTGTGCATGGCGCGCGCAATGCCACAAGGCTTTTAAAAAAGCCCTCGCTGGGATTTCGCTTCGCCTATGGGGAGCACGCGTGCTAGTAGCGGACGTAGATCATTCCCTTTTGCACGTCGCTGATGATGACGCCCGAGTTCTCGTCGGCCGCATGAATCATCTGGCCATTGCCAATGTAAATGCCCGTGTGCTGGTTGTTGCCATCGTGGATGACACAGATGTCACCCGGCTGCGGATCGGTTACCTGGGGCCAGTTAATCATGGTGCCCGTCCAGCCAATGCGATTGTATTCGCCGGTAAGAGCATAGCTCACGAAACCGGAGCAATCGAAGTAGCCGTTGGAACCCGTTGCGCCGTATTGATACCCATGGCCTAACATGGCCATGGCACGGTCTACGATGGCATTGCCTGTAGCAGCCACGTACTCCGAAGCATTGCTGTAGACCTGGCCCGTGGCGATGTCGGTCACGGTGCCATCATCGTTCTGCACGCCGCCCGTAGCATAGGAGTTCATGGCGGCCGCATAGGCTGCTTGCTGCTCGGCTGCATACAAAGCCTGCGCCTCAGCACTCAGAGCGTTGTAGGTTTCCTGCATCTGGTCGTAGAGCACCTTCGCCTCATCGAACGCCCGACCAGCATCGGTGGACTTCTGCTGAGCTGTTTTCTCCTGCTGATCCAGCAGCGCCTTCTGCTCTTCGAGCTGCGAGCGCAAATCCTTAGCCTCGATGGATAACTCAGCATCGGTCTCGTTTACGCGGTTCATGAGGTCCCAGTTCTTGGTGAACTCAGCGAACGAGGTGGCACCAAGGATGAGGTCCAGAAACGAGCTGGAGCCATTGCGGTACATCTCGCGAGCACGCGTGCCCAGGCGGCTTTGCACCTCGTCGATGCGCTCGTTGATGTCGTCGATGCGACCCTCGGTTTCCTCACGGGCCTGAATGGCCTCTTGGTACTCGCTCAAGCAAGCGAAGTAATTGTCGGACGCCTCGTTCATCGTTTGCTCCATAGAATGGAGCTGGCTGAGCGCCGCATTGGCTTCGGCAGCCATCTCGGCAGCCGTTACCGCGTGTGCTGAAGTGGTGGGAATGGCAACGCCGCACGCAAGAACCAGGGAGAATGCGCCGACGAATAGCTTCTTGACCGGACTCGCCTGAGTGCAAAACCTCATTATGAAATCCTCCATATCGCCTTCAATGCAGCCCATAGGTTACCACAGATGGCCTTCCCCAACCGCCCAGGCTCGCCTCTGCCTACGCGAACTTAGAGGCCTTCCATGCAAATGACCGGGCGTTATGTGCATCGTGTCATAATCTCGTCACAGCACATGCCTATCTATATGTTCGTGCGACTTAGTCTTAATGTGACACGGCATTTCCGGAAACCAAAAACGTAGAAATGGCCAAAGGCCATTTCGTGACGTTTTGGCTTGAGGATTTGCCGTGCGCATTAAGGCTTAGCCGCACGAGCTATTCGTACCCAAGTTCTGCATGGCGCTAATGCAGCGAGCAACTACAATGTTCTAATACATAAGCGAGCAAGGAGCCTCACCCATGCAAGATCCCTCGACCTTCACGCGTCAGACCTGGCCAAAGCGCGCCGTTGTCACCGCGGGCATGCCCTATGGCAACAAGCCTCTGCACTTCGGCCATATCGCTGGCGTGTTCGTGCCCGCCGATTGCTACGCGCGCTTCCTACGCGACCGCATCGGCGCCTCCAACGTGCGCTTCGTGTCGGGCACCGACTGCTTCGGCTCGCCCATCAACGAAGGCTACCGCAAGCTGGTCGAAGCTGGCGAGTTTTCAGGCAGCATCGCCGACTACGTTGATGCCAACCACCAAGCGCAGGCCGAGGCGCTCGATGCCTTCGAGATAAGCTTGGACATCTTCGAGGGGTCGGGCATCGGGCTTGCAGGCGAGCGCCACCAAGAGCTCACCTATAACTTCATCCGGCGCTTGCACGACCACGGCTGGCTGCGCCTTCGCGAGTCCATGCAGTTCTACGATGCGCAAGCGGAAACGTTCTTGAATGGCCGCCAGGTAGTAGGGCGCTGCCCTGTGCAAGGTTGCAAATCCGAACATGGCTATGCCGACGAGTGCGACTTGGGGCACAGCTATGCTCCCGAGGAGCTCATCGCTCCCCGCTCGACGCTTACCGGCACGGTGCCCGAGATGCGCCCGGTGGCGAATTGGTATTTTGACCTCCCAGCGTTTCGCGACTTCCTGCGCTCCCACACTGAAGAGCTGCGCAACGACCCCAACATCCGCGCCATCGTTGCGCAGACCTGCGAGGAGTTCCTTGGCGAGCCCATCATCTACGTGAAGGTGGACCAGCGCGATGCCTTCGATGCCCTCGCCAGCTCGCTTCCACCCTATGTGCTACGCGAAGCCGAGAAGGGCAAGTCGTCCTTCGAGGTTGAGTTCTCTTCGATCGACGAGCGCGACGCAGCCCGCGACCTGCTGCATGCAGCAGGTTTGCGCTTTCGCACCAGCAAGGCGCTGGTGCCCTTCCGCATCACGGGCAATATCGAATGGGGCGTGAAGGCGCCCGTCATCGACGACGTGGAGGGACTTACCGTGTGGTGCTGGCCAGAAAGCCTGTGGGCGCCCATCTCATTCACCATTGCCGTGAACGACAAGCTAGGCTTGCCCGAAGAAGCCTGGCGCGACTTCTGGTGCAGCAACGATGCCGAGGTCTACCAGTTCATCGGCCAAGACAACCTCTACTTCTACGGCGTTGCCCAACCGGCGCTTTGGCAAGCCATCCAACCGGGCGACATCTTCGCGGCAAGCGACACAGACCATCCGCTTCGCCAAACGAACCTCATCGCCAACTACCACGTGCTCTACGGCGACAAGAAGGCTTCCTCGTCGGGCGAGCTCAAGCCGCCCACCGCAGCCGAGATGCTCGAGCACTACACCGCCGAGCAGCTGCGCGCGCATTTCCTGGCGTTGGGGCTGGGGCAGAAATCGGTCGGCTTCAAGCCCAAGGCCTTCGAGCCCGAGGAGATCCGCAACGACACGCGCATCGCCGACCCTGTGCTCAAGGAATCGAAGCTTCTGCGAAACGTGCTCAATCGCCTGGCTCGCAGCGTGCTCTACGAAGCCAAGCGCAACTTCGATTGCAAGATTCCCTTGGCCACGCCAAGCAAGAGCGCACAAAAGCGTGCTCTGGAGGCGCTTGCTGCCTACGACCTCACCATGAAGAAGGCCGAATTCCACGCCATCATGGCCCAGATGGACGAGTTCATCCGCTTCTGCAACAAGCTATGGGCCGATGGCATCTCACAAGCCGAAGCCAGCGAAGACGAATCCATGCGCGCCCAAACGCTCGCCGATGCAGCGTATCTGCTGTGGATATGCACGCTGCTGATGCACCCTATCGTGCCCCATGGCTGTGAGGACATCTGCGAGAAGATGGGATTTGCACCCACCAGCTTCTTCGACTGGAATCACGACTTCCTCTCGCTAGCCGAGCTGGACCCACAGGCACAGTGGCATACGGTAGAGGAATTGGAGCCGCGCTACGACTTCTTCTAGGAGGCCTGCGCTTCCTAGAGCATCAATCTCCGAACCTTAAGCAGCTGGCGCCACGCCGAAGCGCTCGACGAGCTTATCGAGCGCAATCTGGTTGGCATCGTCGCTTGACAGCAGGTAATCGAGCATATTGAAGCTCGAGCTCGCGAAACCTAGCTCGTAAGTGGAATAGGTATCCAAGCCTGCAAGCTCGGCGGCCTTCTGCAAGGCATCTTCGCGCCCGCCGAAGCTATCGGCCAGGCCGTTTTCCACAGCATCGATGCCCGTGTACACCATGCCCGTGGCAAGTTTGCGCACCGTTTCCACTGGCATGCCGCGCCCCGCTGCAACGTTTCGAATGAACACCTCGTTGATCTGATCCACCATGTGCTGGTAGTACTCGCGCTCGTCTTGCGTGAGCGCGCGATACCCTGAAGTGGAGCCTTTGGAGTCGCTCGATGCAATGGTGTCCACGTTTATGCCGAGCATGCGCATGAGACCCGAGTAATCGGCAACCTGCATGTAGGTGCCGATCGAGCCTATCTCGGTGGTCTGCGCTACATATATATAGTCTGCTTGCGAAGAGACCTCGTAGGCCGCGCTCGCGTTGAGCGATGCGCTCGACACCACGATGGGCTTCGAGAAGCTGCTCACCAGCGCAGCCATCTCCTCGCCTGCCGTAGCAGTGCCACCGCCCGAGTTAACGCGCAGCACCACGGCCTTGATGGCATCGGTGCTCTCGGCGTAGTCTAGAAGCGAGCCAAGCCCCTCGGGGCTGCAGGCGCTGCCGTCGTATTGGATGGCGCCATCCATGTTGATGACAGCCACTGTGTTATCGCCCAGAACCGGCGCGCCCCCGAAAATGCCCGAGCGCCCCGAACACGAATACAGCCCGAAAGCGCACAGCCCGAACAGGCAGAGCACGAACACGAGCGCCACGATCCATCCATGGCTCTTCGGTGCGCTTTGAACCACTACCGGGGTGTCCGTACGGCCTACGGGATATCCGTTTTGGCCTTGGCTGCTTGCAGCAGCCGCTGCACTTTCCAAAGCCCGCTGGGCGCTAGCCACTTGAGCCTGCTGGGCTTGGAGGCGTTGGGCTTCGGCTTGCTGCTGCATGTGCACCTGCTGCAAATGCTGCTGTTGCGCCTGCAACCGCGCCTGAGCCTGCCGGTAAGCTTGCTGTTGCGCTTGCGCCTGACGATAAGCCTGCTGCTGTGCTTGTTGTTGCTGGTAGGCCAATTGCTGCGCCTGCGCCTGCGCTTGGGCTTGGGCTTGCGCTTGCTGCTGGTAAGCCAACTGCTGCGCTTGCTGTTGGTAAGCCGGGTTCTGCTGAGAGGCGAGCTGACCAGCCTGCAGCTGCTGTTGGTAGGCTTGCTGCGGGTAGTATGCCGAAGGCTGTTGCTGCGCCTGCGTCACGGGGACTACAACTCCAGATTCTCGGTCTTGCCGTGTTGGGCCTTGCGAGCCATGCGCAACAGGAACTCCTCGTTGTCGTCAGTCTGCTTAACCGACTTCAGCAGCATGTCCATGGATCGCTCTGTGTTGTTCATGTTCGCCAGAATGCGCCGCACTGCCCAGATGATAGGGGTCATCTGCGAATCGAGCAGCAGCTCTTCTTTGCGCGTGCCGCTGGCAATGGGGTCGATGGCTGGGAAGATGCGGCGGTCGGCCAGTTGGCGGTCGAGCCTCAGCTCCATGTTGCCCGTGCCCTTGAACTCCTCGAAGATCACCTCGTCCATCTTCGAGCCCGTCTCGATGAGCGCCGATGCCAAGATGGTGAGCGATCCGCCGTTCTCGATGTTGCGCGCCGCGCCCAAGAAGCGCTTGGGCGGGTAGAGCGCCGTGGAATCCACGCCACCCGAGAGCACGCGGCCGCTGGCCGGCTGCGCCAAGTTGTACGCACGGGCAAGACGCGTGATGGAATCGAGCAGGATCACCACGTCCTTGCCCTGCTCGACCAGCCGCTTCGCACGCTCGATGACCATCTCGGCCGCAGCGATGTGATTGTCGGCCGGCATGTCGAAGGTGGAGGAAATGACTTCGCCCTGGATGGAGCGCTCCATGTCGGTGACCTCTTCGGGGCGCTCGTCGATCAGCAGGCACATGAGGTGCACCTCGGGGTTGTTGGCCGAGATGGCAGCTGCCATGTCCTTCAAGATGGTGGTCTTGCCGGCCTTCGGGGGCGACACGATGAGCCCGCGCTGGCCCTTTCCAATGGGCGCCACGAGGTCGATCACGCGCGCCGTCAGGGTGTTCTTGCCGTGTTCCATGGTCAGGCGCTCCTGCGGGAACACCGGTGTGAGGTCTGCGAAGCGCGGACGGCCTGCCAGCTCTTCAAGCGGCATGTCGTTCACGGAGCTGATCTTCTGTATGGCAGCGAACTTCTCGTTGTCGCGCGCGGGGCGCGTGGTTGCCTTCAGGTAATCACCCTTGCGCAAGCCATTGCGCTTGATAAGGCTACCGGGCACGTAGCAGTCGTGTTCGCTTGGCAGATATCCGCTGGTGCGCAAGAAGCCATAGCCGTCGGAATGGATGTCGAGCACTCCCTCAACGTCTCGGAAGCCCTCGGCGCGCACGGCAGCCTCGTACACTGCGTCCACAAGCTCGGCCTTCTTGAGGTTTGCAGCGTCGACCTCCAGCTGCTCGGCGCGAGCGCGCAACTCGGCTACCTTAAGGGCAGCCAGCTCCTCGCGCGTCACGCTTGGCTCCACCTCGCGGTTGCGCTGTCGGCGCTGGTGGCGGTTGTTGCCATTGTTGTTGTTCTGGCGATACCCGTTGTTGTTATTGTTGTTATTGTTGTTGCGCTGATGGCCATAGCCACGCTGCGCATCGAAAGCAGGCGCTTCCTCGCGACGAGGCGCGGGCGCAACGGTTGCCTCGGCGTTCTTGATCTTGGTGGGGTTGCGACGCGCCCTGCGCTTGTCAGCGTGAGCTTCGCCCGCTTGGGCTTCGCTCGACTGCGCGCTCTCGGCGCTTGGCGCCTCGAATTGCTTGGCGGCTGTCGCCTTTTCGGCCTCAGCTGCCGCAGCGGCCGCTTTCTCGGCTTCCACCAAGGCCTTCGGCTTGCGTCCGCGACGCTTGGGCGCTGGGGCCTCTGCTGCCTCGGCGTCGGCTGCAGGTGCTGCCTTCGCCGCTGCTTCCTTGGCTGCTTTGGTGGCCTTCTGCGTCTTGGGGGTTGCAGCGCCCTCGGCTGCTGCCTTCGGCGGGCGGCCACGCCGCTTCGGCTTCTCCTCTGCGGCGACTGCTTCGGTCTCGGTCTTCTTAGTAGCCATTTATGCGTTCTGCACTTTCTCCCAATCCTTCATGAACGAATCCAGCCCACGGTCGGTCAGCGGATGCTGGATCATCTTCTTCAGCACCGCAAAGGGAACCGTGGCGATATCGGCACCCATAAGCGCCGCTTGGGTCACATGGTTCGCACTGCGGATGGATGCGGCGATGATCTCCACTTGCTCGCCATTCACGGTGTTCTCCGAGAAATCGTAGTTGCCAATGGCCTGCACCACGTTGGCCAGCTGATCCAAGCCATCCTCGGAGATATCATCAAATCGGCCCACGAACGGCGAGATGTAGCGCGCGCCGGCGCGAGCCGCAAGGAGTGCTTGGGGCACGGTGAAGCACAGCGTCATGTTCACCGGAATGCCCTCGTTGGCCAGCGTGCGCGTGGCTGCCAGGCCCTCGATGGTTGTGGGAACCTTCACCACCACGTTGGGAGCTATGCCTGCCAAGCGATGGCCATCTTCCACGATGTCCTTGCGGGTGGTGGAAACGCTCTCGGCGCTCACCGGGCCCTTCACAATATGGCATATGCGCTTGATATGGTTCTCGAAATCGTCGAGCTTGCCACCGGTGCGCGCATAGAGGGTGGGATTGGTGGTGACGCCAGCCAAAGCGCCCCAGCTTGCAGCTTCCTCTATCTCCTCGAGGTCGGCCGTATCCAGAAAGAACTTCACGCTTCCTCCTTCAGATAAGCATCTCATGCTAAGGCTTGCCATGCCTCGCAGTTGCGCCAAAACGACGCAGCTGACCTAAGCAGACAGGGCGAACCGGAGCATCCCTTGGGCGAGAATGCGAGCGCAACACGCTCGGAATCGTATCGTTTACATGGGAGTTTGAAGGGACGGCTTCATGTTAGATGAACACTGGCCACCTTGCAAGCGAGAATTCGCCGCAAATCTGCAGCTGAGAGGTCGTGCTGCGCAGCGGCGTTGTATTATATAGAGTTGGATTTTCATGAACGCAACACGATGCTTGGAGGATTCATCCATGACGAGCACCATAAACGCAGCACACACGGGCCCGGCCCTGCTTCCGCTTACCCCTGCCGAGCTCACCCCCGACGAGCTTGCAGCCTACGACCGACAATTCAGTCTGGTTTTCAGCGATCCCAGCCTGCGCAACATAGCAGTATCGGGCGCACCTGGATCGGGCAAGAGCACGGTGATGAACTCATGGCGCAAGGCCCATCCCGACCACGGCTGGCTGCAAATCTCGCTTGCCAACTTCGCAAGTGAAGAGGAGTCGCCCTCGCCCAGCGCCATCGAGGATGCGCTCATCAACCAAATCGTAGGGAAGATGGATTTGCGTCGCGCGCCCAAAACGCGCTTCCGCAAGGACATGGCGCGCCCTTGGACCACCGACTTCGCCCATGCCATCATTGGAGCCGCTTTCATAGCCCTCACCATCTTCTTGGTATGGGTGCTCACGCTGATTCCCAGCTCGCGCCCAAGCATGGTGCTGGTAGTGCTGGCTGCCATTGCCTGGTTCGCCTGCATCATCTATGGCATCTATCGCATCGGACGCACCAATGCCATCGGGCGCATGGCCAAGCGGCTGCACATCGACCCAGGCCATATCGAGGTTGGAAGCGATGAGGGCCTGCCCTTGCAGCGCTACATGAGCGACCTCGTGTACCTGTTCGACACCTCGCGCTACGACACCGTGATATTCGACGACCTCGACACCTTCGACTACCTGCCGCTATTCCAGCAGCTGCGCCAGCTGAACGACCTCGCCAACGAATCGCGCAAAGACGGTCGCCAGCCGCTGCGGTTCTTCTACCTGGTGAACGACGGCATGTTCGACAACCCGCACGACCGCGCCAAGTTCTTCGATTACATCATCACCGTGATTCCCTACATCGATCCCAGCAACTCGCTGGCTCTGTTCCGCGAAGGGCTGGAGGGCGTGGGCATTCATGCTTCGGACGAGTTCCTCTATGAGCTGTCGCTGTTCATCGACGACCCACGCATCCTGCGCGACCTCGTGAACGAGGCCCATCACTACAAGTCGGTGCTGTTCGCCGACTCGCAACTGACCGACGGCGACACCGAGCGGCTGCTGTCGCTTCTGGCCTACAAGACGCTTTTCCCGCGCGACTTCGAGCTGTTGCAAGTCGACCAGGGCTACGTGAACGCGCTTCTGCGCAGCCGCGGCATCATCGTGGAGCAAGCCACCGCCCAGAACACGCGCGAAGCCGAAGCGCTTGCCAAGGAGCTGAAGACGGGCAACGTGATAGACGAGGAAGCACTGCAGATGCGCATCGACCAGATCGAGGGCGAGAACCTGCGTTACAGCCGCATGACGCTGGCCCAGCTTCTGGCTTCAAGCCCCGATGCCGATGCCATCTTCAGCGAGCCGCCCTACGTACATGGGCTCGATGGGGCCTATTTGAGCGAAGTGCTGGCCAGCCCTCATTTCCCGCTCATCAAGTTCCTCATCATGCGCGGTTGGATCGACGATACCCACGAGCGCTTCATGAGCAACTTCTACTCGGATAGCATCAGCGTTCGCGATCGCGAGTTCCTGATGAATGTATTCCAAGGCCGACCCACCGACTCCACCTACCAGGTAGAGAACCCGAATGCTGTGCTAGGACGACTGGATGCCGACACGCTTTCGTGGAGCAACGCGAAGAACTTCTCGCTGCTCACCTATCTGCTGCATCATGGCCCCGACGAGAAGATCGAGGCCGTGTTCACGGGCATCCGCCACGACCAAGGGCTGGAATGGCTGCTGGAATACACCGAGTCGAGCAACTTCGACGGCGAGGTGTTCGAGGAGATGGAACGTCAGCTGCCCGGCTCCATCAAGCAGATGCTGCAAGACCCGCAGATCGACACCACCCGCAAGCGCCGCTTCGCGCACCGCGTGCTGGCCTTCGGGCCCGCGGTTCTGGAAGATGCATCCATTCGCGACGCGCTGCACGGTTTCGCCGTGGCCGACCTTGCCTTCCTGCAGGTGGAAATAGCCAAGCCGCTTACCATTGCGAACGGACTTCAGGCAATCGGCTACAACCCCACCGACATCTACACCGACGGCGTATCGCGCAAGCTGTTGCACTTCGTGTTCACCAAGAAGCTCTTCGAGCCCACCGCGCCCTTCCTCGACAGCCTGACATCAGCCATCATCGACGCTGCGCCGGCGCTTGAGAGCGGGTATTTGGTCACGCGCCTCTACGACATCGACGACGACCTGCTGCGCGAGGTGATCGAGGAGAACACCGATTTGTTCGTGCGCACGTTGCTGGAGAACAGCGAGCGCAACCTGACCGAATCGAGCGAAGCGGTGGCATGGCTGCTGAACAGCCCCAACCTGTCGGAAGACGTGGCGCGCGCTTACATCGAGGCCATCAGCGAGTCTACCAGCGTGGAAGACGTGAAGGCCATCGAGAGCCCCATCTATCAGGCGTTGCTGCTGGACAAGGGCCGTGTGAAGCCCACCAGCGAGAACATCCTTGACTACTACGAAGCCAACGGCGATCGCATCAACGAGCATCTGGGGCACCTCATTAACGACAATCCCTTCCCCACCGAGCTAACCATGGGCTTTGCCGAGGAGCATTTCGGCGGAGACGAGTCGGGCTTCCTCACGGCGCTTATCGAGAGCCCCTACATCAGCAACGAGAAGCTGACCGAGATTGCCCAGGTGTATCGTGCGCAGTTCAACCACTTCGGCATCGAGGGCCTCTCCGACGAGCGCATCGAGCTGCTCATTCAGTTGGGCGTGATTCGCCCCACGGCCGACAACCTGGAGTTCGTGCGCATGAACAACCCTGCCGCAGCGAAGTGCTTTGCGCTCTTGGACCCCGCAGCCTACCTGAAGCTGGTCGTGCCCGATGAAGACGGTGCCGAGGCCAAGTGCTCCTTGGACGTGGCCGAGGCTTGCGAGGTGTTCAAGCTGGAAGAGGTGGACGACCGCGTCAAGCTGACGCTGCTCAAGACGCTGGATGGCCCGCTTCCCATGGATGGCGCTTACCCGCACGCCGTGAATGCTGCCATTGCCACCGAGCATTTCGACCCCAACGACGACCTCGAGAAGATTTCGGAGCTCTACAACCGCGGCGATCGCAAGCTGAAGCGCGCGCTGGCCGAAGCCTTCGTGGACCAGCAGCTGAACCAATCCGAGAACGCCGTGAAGCTTTCCATGGACATGCTGGCCGACATCGCCTGGCGCATGCGCAACGAGCGGCAAGAGATGCTCAGGTTCATTGCTGGGCAGCTGGAAGGCCGCGAGCCGGTTCCCACGCGCTTCGAGGTGCGCACCGTGTTCGAACGTGCGAACCTGCGCGAATACGTGGAGCTTATCGATGGGCCCTCGGCGGTGATTCCCCAAACGCCCGCGGACAATGTGCTGCTTGAAGCCTTGGCAGGGCTCGACATGGCGGGCAAGCAAGCGGGCAAGGCCGACTGGCAAGGGCAACGGCGCATCAACTCCAAGGGCTACACGCGCAAATAAGATAGGGATTGGCCTCAGCACGCTCGGCAAATCCTCGCGCTAAAGCACTTTAAGTGCTATAGCGACCGTTTAGGTACTGGCTTGTTGCGCACAGCTAAAGCACTTCGAAACAGCCTTCGGCCGCTTTTGCATTCGTGATTTTTGGAAATGCCGAGTCGCGTTGAAAGCTGACTCTTCTAAAACCAATCCTTTTGCCTGCACAAATGATGGCCTGATGTGACATAGCTATTGCTGGAGCGCACAAGCGCAGGCGTTAGCGCCGTAGCGCTTGGCGGCGAAGCTTTAGCTGTGCGCATTAGGCCAGCGTTTGCGCAGGATCTCAATCAATGACTACCAAATAGAAGATGCCCTGGTCAGGAAGGCCAGGGCATCTTCTCAGGGGAACTGTATTGCGCGAGACTACTGGATGGGTTTCGAGTAGTCCGTTGCGAATCCCGTGCCTATGACGGTTTCAGCTTGAAGCGCGGAAGTATCTTCTACCAGCGCATCCAGCTTGCCCTCGCCCGACTCCTGAGCCCACTCGGGAGCCGTGCGCGCAACCCAGTGGCCCACCGCACGATAGGTGAACAGGTTCGCGAACATGTCGAACATGGCGTTCACCACGTAGATCAGCAGGAGCATGAACACAACGATGAGCACCACGCCGCTCACCATGGAAACAGCGCTCTGCAGGCTGCCATAGCCCGAGCCGTACATCATGTACATGGGGTTCATGTAGCGCCCCATGCTCGACATAGCACTCGTAGCCCCACCATACCCGATGGCGCCGATGATGGCATACAGGATGACCACGATGATGCCCTTCACGATGCCCACGATGATGTTGGGCAGAAGCGAGGCTGCCATCAGGCTGCCCATGGAACGACGGAAGCAGCCCCATACGAGTTTCACGTTGAAGCCCGACTCCAAATACCCCGTCACGGCCATGCGCACCACGCAGGCATCAACGGCCGGCATGAAGAACAAAAGCGTGAACACCACAGCCGCAAGTATCAGGATGGTAAGGATGACGATGCCGAGAACGATGTTCAGCATGGCGAAGAGACCCGAAATCAGGCAGATTCCCGCTACCAGCACGATGCCATAGGCGCATGTGAGCGAGAACGAGATGAGGAACGCGAAGAAGCCCGTGGCGAACTCGTGCTTGCGGAAGATGCGATCAGGCAACGACTCGCGCTTGCCGAAGGAGAGCTCGCGTGCCCACCGCAGGCAATAGCCATCCACAGCGAAATTCAGAATGGGCACAACCGCCACCAGGCAAAGCGTGAGCACGCGCTTGAACCAATTCGGCGAGCTGGTTATATCGTGCCAAGCCGCGCCCATGCACCCTTCGACGCGAACAGGTGCCTGATAGGCGCCAGCCTGAGGAGCATACTGCTGCTGAGGCTGCTGCGGACGTCCGTAATTCGGCTGCTGGTATTGCTGCTGAGCCTGAGGCTGAGGCTGGGCCGATGCAGCCTGCTGCGGTTGCGGCTGCGGTGCCGAAGCCGCAGCGGCAACAGGCTTGGAAGCGGCAAGCGGCTTGCCGCATTTTGCACAGAACTGAGCAGTGTCTGCGTTCTGTGCTCCGCAAGACATACAAAACATAGGCTATCCCTTCTTGCAAGGTCGCTCGCAAATAGCGACAACGTATACGAAACCGAAATATCGTAGCACTAAATAAAGCGCACTGGTAAGACTACCGCCTTAAGCTTGGTGCATGAGAGACAAGGGGGTCAGGGCGAACTCCAGTGACGCTCATAAATACCTTGCAAGCTGCTCTATATAGGTGGGATTGGTGCCACAGCAGCCGCCGATTATGGTAGCGCCCGCATCGATGAGCTTGCCAACGCTGTGCGCGTATTCATTCGGCCCCACGGGATAGGTTACCGATTCACCATCCACGATGGGCATGCCCGCATTTGCCTGCGCAATAAGCGGCGCCTCGACCACAGCGCGCATCTGCTCGATTATCGGAAGCATCTCATCGGGCCCCAGCGAGCAGTTCGCACCCACCGCATCGGCCCCTGCCTCTACGAGCGTCTTGGCCGCCTGTTCGGCAGTTGCACCCATGAAGGTGCGCCCTCCTTCGCCGAAGCTCATGGAAGCGAACACCGGCAAGCTCGAATGCTCTTTAGCTGCTTGCACGGCAAGCACGGCTTCATCCGAATCGGCCATGGTCTCAATCGCAATCAAATCAGCCCCGGCCACCTCTGCTGCCTTGGCTTGCCGCGCAAAGCGCTCGTAAGCCTCATCGGCCGATAGCTCGCCATAAGGCTCCAGCAACTCGCCCGTAGGCCCTATGTCGGCTGCCACGAGAAGCGGTCCAGCTGCACGCGCGCACGCCACCGCTGCCACGAAGAGCTCCTCGATGCTCGGGCTCTCAGCCGATTGCTCGCGCGATGCGCGAAACGTGTTCGTGGTAGCAACCTGGCTGCCTGCTTCCACATAGGCGCGGTGGATAGCGGTTATGGCTGCAGAGTCCGAAAGGCAGAGAAGCTCAGCAGGCTGCGACGAGGCTAACCCGCGCGCCTGCAGCATGGTGCCGAAGCCACCATCGAAGAGCAGCAATTGATTCTGGAAAAGGACGCGCTCCAGAAGTTCATCTGGAGCGCATGCATTCGAAGCCCTGTCAATCGAAGCCATGAGGCCCTACTCTTCCTCGAGTGCCTCGGCAATCTCGTCGGTGATGTCCATGGTGTGATAGACGTTCTGCAGATCCTCGAGCTCTTCCAGACGGTCGATCAAGCGCATCACCTTGCGCGCATCGCTCACATCCACCGCTTGCGGGTTGTTCGCGATCATCGTAAGCTCGGCACCCTTGGTCTCGATGCCCATGTCGTGCAGCGCGTTCTTCACAGCAGCCAAATCGGTGGGCGCGGTGTAGACGATCCACTCGTCATCGGCATCCTCGTAGTCGTCGCCACCAGCTTCGGCCACGGCCATCATGAACTCATCCTCATCGGCGGCAGCACCATTCGGGCCATAAGGGTTCTTCTTGTCGCCCGTCTCGACTTGCTTGGACACCATGATCTGCCCCTTGCGGTCGAACATGTAGGCAACCGAGCCCGATGTGCCCAAGTTGCCACCATGGTGATTGAACGCAGCACGCACATCTGCAGCTGTGCGATTGCGATTGTCGGTAAGGGCATCGCAGTAGATGGCAACGCCGCAAGGACCGTAGCCCTCGTATACGACGGTTTCGTAATTGGCCGCATCCTTGCCCGAGCCAAAAGCCTTGTCGATGGCCGTCTTGATCTTGTCCTTGGGAAGCGAGTAGCCCTTCGCCTTCTCGATGGCAGCTGCCAGCGAAGCGTTGTTGTCGGGGTTGGGGTCACCACCCTCTTTCGCCGCTACCGTGATGTTGCGCGCAAGCTTGCTGAACAGCGCTGAACGCTTCGCGTCCTGAGCTGCCTTGCGATGCTTGGTGGTTGCCCATTTCGAATGCCCTGACATAACTATCCTTCCGATCTGCCTTCTTCAAGCCAACGAATCATTCTAATCTAGCGCATCGTGATGTACACGTAAATAATGCGCACGGTATCGTTCAGGTTGCCCGTGACATTCGCCGTGGTGTAGTCGTAGGACAACACGGCCGACCACGTGCAGGGAATGCCATTCACTTCCACATCGCCCTCGAACGAGCTGCGCTCCGATTTCGCCGTCTTCCCATCGCTCGCATACGTGGTGTAGGCCATGATGTCTTCGGGCAGAACAGCCGAACCTGCAGGGATGTTCACGCCAGCTTTCGCAAGCGTGCCCTCCACCACGTGGTCCTCGCGCACGGCCGTGGCAAAGCTATGCGAGCCGAAGCCCAAGGCCGAAGCCGAGGCAGAGTATCCCGCCTGCCGTACGCGCCCGTCTTCGCCCAAGCCCAGATACACCGTGGGCGTGCCCGTCTTCGAATCAGCCGATTCCTCGGTAAGAGCGATGTTCAAGCTGGTCTTGATGGGGTTGCCCTCTTCGCTCACCTCGCGATTGGAAGTAACCAGGGCACCATGGCCGATAGAAGCGATGGCCTCGTCTTGCGTCATGCCCAAAAGCGTTGCCAGATTGGGCACGTCGGCCAAACGCGTGAGCGACTCTTTCGCGTCGTTGGTTTGCTCGATGGAGGAAGCAGAAGACGACTCGGTGGTGGTGTCCTGCGTTTGCTGGGCGGCCTCGTGCTGGCTGTTCGAGATGGTCTTGAACGCGAAATAGCCCAGAGCGCCCACTACGATAAGAAGCAGGACGAGCAGCACGATGAGCACCTTGCGCGTGCGCTTTGACTTCTTCATGCGAGGCGTGAGCTCTTTCTCGGGCGCAGCATGGCGGCCATGCTTGGAACCCTTCTGCTTGCTCCCTGCCTTGCTGGTAGCTTCCTTCTGCTCGCGCGCAGGAGCCTTGTCGTCGCCTTCGTCTTCGACAAGTTCAATCTCATCGAACTCTTCGACCTCATCAGCGACATTCCCGCCATCGAAGGAGCTGTCGGCTTCTTCTTCGCTGGTGCCCGATTCGGCATCCCAGTCGAAGTCGGACCACTTGCTCCCATTGGCCCAGTGATGATCGACCGCATCCTTCGGCGGTATGGCCCCAAAGGCATTGGTGAGCCCAAGCGGGTCATCTTCTTTGTCGTAGTCTACGGATTGAGGACCTCTCACCGGTGCGAAGGCGTCCGTGAGGTCGATGGGATTGTCATCTTTGTCGAACAGGCGACTGCTCGAGCTATGACTTCTGCGTCTTGGCATCGTATTCTCCCTGTTTACCCGCTTATCAGAAGGTACTTAGCTAGCAATTCTAACGCAGCACGGCAAAGTAGTAGGCTATCGCGACGATAATCAGCACTATTGCCGCAATAATTACTAATTTTTGCGCGAGCGGTGCCTTCGTGCCCTTGAGGTCTTCAAGCGTGGTCTCTCGATACCCATCATCGGCAGGCTTCTGACGCTTGGGCTGCTTGGGTTGCGCTGCCTGCGCTTGCTGCTGGGGTTGCGCGGCCTTCCCGCCTTGCGCTTGCTCCTCGCCTTGCGCGGGTTGCTGGGACTGCGCTTGCTCGTTGCTTTGCTCAGGCTGCTCGGGCGAATCGGGTTTGGGTTGTGCCGACACCCCTGCGTAGATCACCTCGTCGGCCTGGTCGCTGGACGTAACCTTGATATGAGAAAACCCTTGCTCGTTAGCCATGAGGCCACCTTCCACAATCAACGAAAAGGTTATTATAGCGTGCAGCTTCCCTTGCGCTTGCATGCCCTATGCTAAGGTTACGTCGAATAGGGCAGCTTCTAGATTGGAGACGATATGGACCTCAGCTCGGAATCCACCATGAATGGCTTCACCGTACTGAGTGGCGAAGACCTTCCCGAGATAGACGGCAAGGCTTACGTGATGAAGCACGATGCTTCGGGGGCACAGCTGCTCTATCTGCAAAACGACGACCCCAACAAGGCGTTCGCCATTGGCTTTCGCACGCCACCGAACACCGACACCGGCGTGTTCCACATCCTGGAGCATTCGGTGCTCTGCGGATCGAAGCGATTCCCGGTGAAGGAACCGTTCGTGGACTTGCTGAAAAGCTCCATGCAAACGTTCCTGAACGCCATGACCTTCTCGGACAAGACGCTCTACCCCGTGGCCAGCACCAACGAGCAAGACCTGCGCAACCTGATGGACGTATACCTCGACGCCGTCTTCCATCCGCAGATCTATTCCAAAGAGACGATCTTCCAACAAGAGGGATGGCACTACGAGCTACAAGACGATGCGCTCGTGTATAACGGCGTGGTGTTCAACGAGATGAAGGGTGCGCTTTCCGACGCTTCATCCGTGCTGTACCAACACCTGCAGTCGAGCCTCTTCCCCGCTACTTGCTACGCCTTCGAGTCGGGCGGCACACCCGAAGCCATTCCCACGCTGACCTACGATGCCTTCCTCGACGACCACCGCCGACATTATCGCACCGACAACAGCTACATCATCCTTTACGGCAACTTGGACATAGAGAGCACCCTGGGCTTCCTCGACGAGCGCTACCTTACGCCCGTCGCAGCAGAACAGGCGCGCGCCGACAAGGAACGCGAAGCAGCCGGGCGTCCGCTGCTGCGCCCGCGCAGCATAGAGCATCAAGCTCCGCTCAACAGCGCCTATGCGGCCTTTCAAATGGACACTTCCCCCGAGAACGCATGCGCTGGCTTCAGCACGGTTATTGGCGATTTCAGCGACCACAAGCGCGTTGTTGCCGCCGAAGTGCTGATGGATGCCCTGCTCGGCAGCAACGAAGCGCCTCTCAAGCGCGCGCTTTTGGACGCAGGCATCGCGCAAGACATTCTGGTGAGCTCGGGCGACCCATCCCTTCAGCCTTTCGTCACCGTGGAGCTGCGCATGCCTGCACCGGGTGCTGCCCAGAACCTGCCGACCATGCTTGCCACCGAATCGCGCAAGCTCTTGGATGCAGGGCTCGATGGCAATCTGATCGAAGCCGCGCTCTCTCATCTGGAGTTCGTGATGCGCGAGCACGAATTTGGCATAGCCGATGGCGTGGTATATGCCATGCAGTGCCTATCGGGCTGGCTTTACGACGATGAGTGCGCCACCGAGTACCTGCGCTTCGAGAGCTTGTTCGCCGAACTACGCGAAGATGCGGAGGCGGGCTATTTCGAGCAATTGTTGGAGGACCTCTTCTGCAATCCGGCCCACACAGCTTGCGTGGAGATAGTGCCCGCAGCGCAAAGCGAGCCAAACGCGCAAGCGCTCAAGCTGGCTAAGCTCTACCAGTCGCTCTCGGCCGAGGACCGCCAGAGGATCATCGATGACATGGCAGCGCTGCGCAAGGCGCAGGAGGCTCCCGATAGCCCCGAGGCCCTTGCCACCTTGCCGCGGCTTTCCATCGTGGACATCGACGAACCGCCGACCGAGCCTGCCTACGAGCTGACCGGCGATGCGCCTCTTCCCTGCTTGCGCCACGACGTGGCAACCCATGGCATCGCTTATGCATATCGCTACTATCCGCTCGACGCCATCGCATTCGACGACTTGCCCTACGTGAGCGTGCTTGCCATGGTGCTTGGCAAGCTCAGCACAACCGAGCATGATGCCGCAGAGCTAGACACGCTGGTGCAGCGCTACTTGGGCAACTTGAGCTTCTACACGGACATCTTCGAGGATAAGACGAGCACGCGCAACGTCGCGCCGCGCCTAGTGGTGAGCTCCTCTGCCCTAGCTGAGAACGTGAAATGGCTCGCATCGCTTCCGCTTGAGGTGATGCTGCGAACCCGTTTCGACGACAAAGCCAAGGTGCTCGACATCTTGCGCCAACGCAAGATAGCCATCGAGCAAGCTTTCATCAACGCAGGCCACAGCTGTGCTTGCGCTCGCGTGCGCTCGTATTGCACGACAGCTGGCGTTATGGGCGAGAAGATGACAGGCGTTGACTTCTACCAGTGGCTCTGCGATCTGCTCGAGCACTTCGACGAGCGCTGTGACCTGCTGATGGAAAAGCTCGCGCGTGTTTGCGAAACCGTGTTCTGCGACAACGGCAGCCTGGTAAGCTTCGCTGGCAACGACGAGTGCTACGACGCCTACTGGGATATGCGCCCACTTTGCGGCCGCGCGGGTTCGAGCACCCAAGCTTTGCAGGTGCCCGACCCCGCGAAGAAAACGGAAGCCTTCATCGTGCCAAGCGACGTGACCTATAGCGCGCTTGGTTGGGACCGCCGTTTGCTCGATGAGCTCTACGACGGGATGTGGCTCGTGGCCGCACGTGCGCTTTCCTATGGGTATCTATGGAACGAGGTGCGCGTGAAGGGCGGAGCCTACGGCGTAGGGTTCCAGGCGGTGCGCAAGGGAAATCTGTGCTTCTACTCGTATCGCGACCCGCACATCGACGAAACGCTGCAACGCTTCTGCGAAGCCTCATCATGGCTTGGCGACCTCAAGATCACCCAAGAGGAGCTCGAGGGGTTCGTGGTGGCTGTGGTGGCGTCCCTTGATGCGCCCATCAAGCCGCGCGCCCTGGTGAAGCGGCAAGACAGCGACTTCTTCAGCAAGTTCAGCCCGGTCGAGCGCCTGGCCGTGCGCAAGGAGGCCATCCAAACCACAACCGAAGGGCTGCATGGCTTCGCTGCTACGGTACGCGAGGTTACAAGCGAGGATGCGCGCTGCGTGTTCGGAAATGCGCAGATCATCGAGTCTTCGAAGCTGCATTGGGACGCTACCACGCTCATCGGTTAGTGTCTGCCTCATGTTGCGAACGCGCAAGGTTGGCGGCATGCCAGCCGAAGCGCGGGGCTGCGAATGCAGCTAGCTGATTACGCCGCCTACTGGAGCCGTCGGGGCATCAGTGGCTGAGTTGCCAGCTGCCTCGGTTGCGCTTGCTCCCGTTGCAGGCGCGCCGGTTCCGTCTGCGCTCGCACCGTCAGCACCTTGGCTTGCATCAGCGCCTTCGCTCCCAGATTCACCCTCGGCCTGTTCGCCATCTTCACCTTCGGTATTGCGCGACGTCGGTGCCTTCACCACCGGCATATCGTCAAGGTCGATGATGCTTCCGAGCCACTTCTCCTCGATGATGTCCATTACGCCGCCATCGACCAAAGTGGCCATGGCGCTGGATATGGCGCTCTGCAGCTCGGTGTTCGATTTCGGCACCGCAGCGCAATAGCCGCTGGGCGTTTGGAGCAACGCCAAGATGGAAGCCTGGTACCCGTTGGAATGCGCCACATAGGTGCCAATGACCGCATCGGCAGCAACGTATTGCGCACTGTTGGAATCCATAGCAGCGAAAGCCGATTTCAAGTCGCTTTGCGTAACCAGCGAGCCATCGCCGAACAGATTGGTAACGCGCCATGAGCTGCGCGATGATGCCTGCGCCGCGATCTTCGGCTTCGAGTCCACGGCCGGGACCTCGGCGTTGGCGTTCTTGGCGAACAACGCCACGCCCGTGCTGAGGTACACGTTCGAACGCCAATAGTCGGCCTCGTTCTCGGACGAATCCACGCCCAGCACCACATCCACATTGCCGCCCGAAAGTGCCGAAACGGGGTCGTTGCCCACATCCACTATCTCCAGCTTCGCGCCCAACTGGTCGGCCAGATAGGCAGCTACGTCCACGTCGATGCCCACGATGCGCGACGATGAGGATGTTTGTCCAGCCAGCGGAGCCGATGATGCGTTCACGCCCACGCGCAGCGTGCCGCTCTTCCCCAAAGCCGATGACGAAACCGTCTGGTCCTTGAGCTGCGGTTCATAGGTGGAGGAATTGCAACCCGTGAGCACCACGCTCAAGCAGAGCACGCAGGCACATGCCAGCACACCGATCTTCCAGCGCTTCATCCTTCGTCCTTCCCATCGCAGGCCTCGCCTGCATCTTCAATGCCATGCCCCTTTTGGCTGACCTAGCCTTCGACCCCACACTCGCGCATCGGGGCTGAGCTTCTCACCATCACCCTCTCGCCTGCCGCAGCTTGTGCCGCGTATCAACAGACGATGCGACTTACTCCTAGAATGCGCCGTGCTCACCTGCGGAAACCGCCGGCTTACGTGGATCCTTTCGACCGCATCTGCCTTGGACTAGGAGTGCCGTGCACCCCGCAGCTACAGACCCAAAAGAGGCGTTTCAAGTTTACCAGATAGCTATGCACGTGCAAACGTGAGGCAATAGATATGCGGGGTCAACTGCACCAAAGCATCGCAGGCCGCGCAAAGCGTAGCGCCCGTGGTGAAGACGTCGTCGACCACCAACAAGCCGCTCTCCACAGGCTGCTTGCTGACATCGGCCCGCAAGCGCATGGCGCCCTTCAAGTTGGACAGCCGCCCGCGCGCGGTGAGCTTGCGCTGGTCGCGGCTCGATGGTCTCTCGAACACGCGCGCGACGGGCTTGCTCAACTGCGCTGCAAGCGCGCATGCCAGAAGCTCCGCATGATCGAATCCGCGGCTTCTGTACGCAGCCTTAGAAGCGGGCACGTACGTAACCGCGCCAAAGCTCCAGCTTGGCTGCACATAACGTGCCATCATGTTGGCAAGATTGTCAGCGAGGCGCTGCTCGCCGCCGTCTTTGAAGGTGCGCACCAGCGTGCCGCTGCACTCGTCGAAGGGAAGCACGCTCGCGCAACCGTCGAAGGGCGCGCTCTCACGGCCCAGCCGACCAAGTGCCAAGGTGTTGCAGAAGTCGCATTGCCGCAAGCCGAACGGCGAACCGCACAGCGGACAGCTCTTCCAAGCATCGATGAAAGCCAGCTGACTTATGCACGATGCGCACAGCACCTGCCCAGGGCGGTCGCAAAGCGCGCAGCGCGTAGGCCACAGCGTCTCGCAAGCTGCTTCGCTTGCGAAGCGAGCAACCTTGCGCAAGAGCGATTCATGTGCGAGCGATGTTGCAGCCATGCCCCCATGCTAGGCTGCATGCGCCCCCACCAGTACACCATCAGTGCACCACAATTGCACCGGAAACACGGCGCAGTACACCAGCGTCTTTCACGCAGAGAGAAAGTTCCTAACGTTGAATCTGCGCGCCTTCAACGTTAGCGGGCACGGATTCCTTGATATCCTCCACGCTCACGGAGATGCTGTGCGTGATGGGCTTCCATTCCGCCTTCTTCACCAACGCCACCAGCGCGATGGGAATGTAAGTGAGCATGAACAGCGGGAACGTGAACATGTAGCGAATCTTCTTCGAGGTGGGAGCATAGATGGAGTCCCATTCCACGAACGTGGTGATCACGCCTAGCACGAACATGAACATGATGTAGCTGATAAGGCAGAAGCTGATGGACGAAAGCGACGAGGCAAGCGCCACGCCCGTGGAGATGGTGCCCGTAAGGCCCAGCACCAAGATGGCCGCGTTGAACAGCACCGAGATGATGGTGAGCAGCATGGCCGGCGAGATGGTCATCAGCATGTCGTAGCAAGCGAACCGGTGACCCTTGGTCTGCGTGAAGATGCCCTTCACCAGCTTGCCCGCATAGCGGCCGAACACCTGGTAGAAGCCCTTCGCCCAACGGAAGCGCTGATTCCACGAATCGCGGAACGTGATGGGCTGCTCGTCGTAGAGCACGGCCGTGGGGCAATAGGCAATGCGCACGCCATCGATGATGCTGCTGGTGGAGAACTCGATGTCCTCGGTCAGCAGATGCCATTTCCATCCGCCCACTGCATCGATGATCTTCGCGCTGATGAAGAAGCCGGTGCCGCTGATGGCGCAGCTGGTATTCAGCTCCAAGCGCGCCTGCGATAGGAACTTGGCCTCGCGCAGGAACCACGTGGCATAGCCGGCCGAGATCCAATTCGAGCCGTAGTTCTTGGAGTTGCGATAGCTCGTCGAGGCCAGAGCGCCGTTGTCGAACGTCTTGTTCATCTCGCGGAAGTAGTTCACGTCGAGCACGTTGTCGGCATCGAATACGAAGTATGCCTCATAGCCTCGATCGGCGTATTGCGCACGAATGGCCTTGATGCAGAAATCCAGCGCATAGCCCTTGCCCACCAGTTCGTCGTTGAAACGCTTGAACACGATAGCGCCCGACTCCTCGGCAATGCGCGCAGTGTCGTCGGTGCAGTTGTCGGCCACAACGAACACGTCGATGAGCTCTTGCGGGTAGTTCTGAACCTTGATGGAGTGAATCAGATTGCCGATGACCGCTTCCTCGTTGCGCGCGCTGATGAGCACTGCATAGCGATGGTTCTTGCTTGCGGTCAGCGTGGTCGGCTTGGTGATGAGCACCTTCAATATATAGAAGAGCTGATACGCATAGCAGATGGTGAATGCGAGGAATACGCAGAAATTGAAGATATCCACGAAGGAAATCTGCGAAAAGAGCTGGTCAATCACAACATGCCTCTCATATCGTCATTCTGCGCGGTCCAGCACACTGCTTTCAAAGCCATAGGAATTATAGTCATCGTCCCAACAAAAGCCACGACCATTTCGCATTATTCGCTAAATGTCATGATTTCTTAAGGTCAGGCACACGAAATCGCCGTTCATTGCGCCCTGGCCCCCTTTGGCTCCCCATCCCAACAGCCTATGCTTGCGTTTGGCAACTTCGACGTACTTCTGATACCTTGTATCATCAACGAACAGCAATTCCAAGGAGGGCACCATGCCAAGCGACATCAAGGACATCAACCTGGCCGACGAGGGCCTTGCGCGCATTGAGTGGGCAGCTCGCGACATGCCCGTGCTCACGCGCATCCGCGAGCGCTTCGAAAACGAACGTCCTCTCGACGGCGTGCGCATCGGTGCTTGCATGCACGTGACCACCGAGACGGCGAACCTCATGCGCGCGCTGAAAGCTGCCGGGGCTTCAATAAGCCTGTGTGCCAGCAACCCGCTTTCCACTCAAGACGACACAGCAGCCAGCCTGGTGCGCGACTTCGGCATCAACGTATACGCCATAGCTGGCGAGGACATGGCCACCTACAATGCGCACATCGAGAGCGTAGTGGCAACGAACCCGCAGATCATCATGGATGACGGCGCCGATCTGGACACCGCCTTGCACACGCGCTTCACCGAGAAGCTCGAGGGCGTTATCGGTGGCACCGAGGAGACCACCACCGGCGTGGTGCGCTTGGCCGCCATGGCCGCCGACGGCACGCTGGGTTACCCCGTCTTCAACATCAACGATGCGAACACCAAGCATTGCTTCGACAACCACTATGGCACGGGGCAATCCACCCTCGATGGTGTGATACGCGCCACGAACCGCCTGATGTGCGGACGCACTCTGGTGGTGTCGGGCTATGGCTACTGCGGAAGCGGCCTTGCCCTGCGCGCCAAGGGCATGGGCATGGACGTAATCGTGTGCGAGGTTGACCCCTTGAAGGCGCTTGAGGCCTACATGGAAGGCTACCGCGTGATGAAAGCAGCAGACGCTGCGCGCTTCGCAGACGTGTGGATTACCGTGACCGGCGATTGCAACGTGGTGGACGCGCCCGCCTTCGAGAACATGAAAGATGGCGCCATTCTGGCGAACTCGGGCCACTTCGATAGCGAGATCAACATCGGCTGGCTGGAGGCGCACTCTACCAGCAAGGTTGAGCTGAAGCCCTTGGTTGAGGAGTATACGCTGGAAGATGGCCGCAAGATCGTGCTGCTGGCGCAAGGACGCTTGGTGAACCTGGCATGCGCGGAGGGACATCCGGCTTCGGTGATGGACATGAGCTTCGCGAACCAAGCGCTGGCTGCCGAATACCTTTACCAACATGCAAGCGAGCTTGAGAACAAGGTGTACGACGTGCCTCCTGCCATCGACGACAACGTGGCACGCGTGAAGCTGGAGACGCTAGGCGTTCAGATCGACACGCTGACCCCCGAGCAGATTGCCTACATGAGCTCCTGGGAGTTCTAAGCAACAATAATTGGGGGGGTAAGGGCGGATTGTCCTATTCGGTTGAAACCGAATAGGACAATCCGCCCTTACCCCCTTGTCCCCTATCCCTTTGGCTCCCCAGTTTGCTCTGGCCCCCTTGCCTCCTGACTGACCCCCGTGTGGTTCCTCTTACCCATTTCTCGCTGCGCACGGACTTGCAAAAGCCCAACTATGGCTATAATCCTTCCTGGTAAAGTCTTGCCAGCTTGCAATGCGCCTGATGAGAGCTTTGCAAGCAACAGTTTCTGCGTGAAGAGGAGCCTTATGGGTCGCAAGATTGGAATAACCGAAACCGTGCTGCGCGATGCCAGCCAAAGCCTCATCGCAACGCGCCTGTCCTACGAGCACATGAAACCCGTGCTGGAGCTCATCGATCAGATTGGCTACTACTCGGTGGAGTGCTGGGGCGGCGCCACATTCGATGTGTGCCTGCGCTACCTGGACGAAGATCCCTGGGAGCGCCTGCGCAAGTTCAAGGCAGCCATGCCGCACACGAAGCTGCAGATGCTCTTCCGCGGGCAGAACATCTTAGGTTACAAGCACTACCCCGACGACATAGTGCGTCGCTTCGTTAAGGCCTCGGTGCGCAACGGCATCGACATCATCCGCTTCTTCGATGCATTGAACGACGTGGACAACTTGAAGGTCGCAACGCAGGCAGCTGCCGAAGAAGATGCCGAGGTTTCGTGCGCTATCTCCTACACCACCAGCCCCGTGCATACGCTGGATGCATACGTGAACATGGTGCGCGAGCTGAAGGCTATGGGCGCGAACACGGTGTGCATCAAGGACATGTCGGGCATTCTGACGCCCGCTGCCGCTTACGACCTGGTGTCGGCCATCAAGGATGCCGTGGACCTTCCCGTAGTGCTGCACACCCATTGCACCACGGGCATGGCGTACCTCACTTACCTGAAGGGCATCGAGGCTGGCGCCGACGTGATCGACTGCGCTATCAGCCCCTTTGCGGGAGGCACGTCGCAGCCAGCAACCGAGACCATGGCCATCGCTCTCACCCAGCTGGGCTACGAGGTTGACCTCGACCAGCCGAAGCTCTTCGAACTGGCAGAGTACTTCAAAGGCATCCGCGCTCAGTACCTCGAGGACGGCACGCTGAAGCCGCTCTCGCTAACCACCGACGCTCAATGCCTGGAGCACCAGATCCCCGGAGGCATGCTGTCGAACCTGCTCTCGCAGCTCGAGATGCTCGGTGCGCTCGACAAATACGACGAAGCCTTGGCCGAAACGCCGCGCGTGCGAGCCGACCTCGGCTATCCCCCGCTGGTAACGCCCACCTCGCAGCTAGTTGGCACGCAGGCCGTGCAGAACGTATTGGCTGGCGAGCGCTACAAGAACGTGGGCACCGAGATTCGCGCTTACTGCCGCGGCGAATACGGCCGCACTCCCGCCCCCATCGACCCAGAGATCCGTGCGAAGATCCTCGATGGCGAGCAGCCTCTGGAGGGCCGTTACGCCGACACGCTGCCAACCGACACCTTCGAGAAGGCGGCAGCCGAGCTGGGCGAGCGCGCACGCTGCGAGGAGGACGTGCTGTCCTATATCGCCTTCCCACCTGTGGCCGAGGCTTTCTTCGACAAGCGTCAGCAGAACGAGGAAAAGGTCGCCACCTACAGCATCAAGAGGGTTGACCAATGACGATAGCCGATTACCTCTTCTATGCCGTGATGGGGATATGCGTGGTCTTCGTAGGCCTGCTCCTCGTCATGCTGTTCATCAAGATCATCATGGCCATTCCCGAGGGCAAGCCCAAGAACGTGCCCGGCGAGAAGACGCCCGCCGAAGTGGTAGCGGCCGTCGCAGCCGAGGACGCACCGAAGGCGCCAGGAGTGGCGGGCGACATCAAGCTCTACGACACCGACCCACGCGATGCCGCCATGATCATGGCCATCGTAGCCGACGAATTGCAGAAGCCGTTGAATGAGCTCAGGTTCATCTCCATCAAGGAGGTCAAGGAATGAAATACGTTGTAACGCTGCGCGACCGCACCTACGAGGTGGAGGTCGAAGAAGGTCAGGCCATGCTGCTTGACGAGTATGAGGCCAAAGCACCTGCGGCGCAGGCACCTGTCGCTGCTCCGGCGGCAACGCCCGCAGCTGCCGCGCCTGCTGCGGCCGCAGCGGCTCCCGCACCCGTTGCTGTTGGCGATGGCACGCCCGTAGAGGCTCCCCTTCCTGGCAACGTGCTATCCATCAAAGTGAACGTGGGCGACAAGGTGAGCGCCGGCGACGTGCTGCTGCTCATCGAGGCCATGAAGATGGAAAACGAGATCTGCGCCCCAAGCGACGGCGTCGTCGCCCAGATTTGCGTGTCCACCGGAAACATGGTGAACACGGGCGATACGCTGATCATCATCTAGCAGTTGGGTCGCCCAAGTTCTGGCAAACCCCTCGCAGCTTGGGCCTGAGCGGAGAGAAACGTTAACTGATATGGATCAAATTGGTGAAATCCTATTGCGCTTGTGGGAGACGTCTGGCTTCTACATGATATTCAGCGACTGGCGCCAGGTGGTGATGATCGCCATCGCGCTGCTGCTTCTGTACATGGGCATCGCGAAGAAGTTCGAGCCGCTGCTGTTGGTGGGCATCGCATTCGGCATGCTGCTTGCCAACTTGCCAGGCTCGAACATGTACCATCCCGAGCTTTGGGACGCGTATTCGGCTGGCACGGTGTCGCTCACCGACATATTCCACGAAGGGGGATTGCTCGACATCCTCTACATAGGCGTGAAATCGGGGCTCTACCCTTCGCTCATCTTCTTGGGCGTGGGCGCCATGACCGACTTCGGCCCGCTGCTCGCCAACCCAAAGAGCCTGCTTCTTGGTGCTGCAGCGCAGCTTGGCATCTTCGGTGCCTTCTTGCTGGCAGGGCTGATTGGCTTCGCACCCAACGAGGCGGCCTCGATTGGCATCATCGGTGGCGCTGACGGGCCTACGGCCATTTGGCTCACCACCCAACTGGCACCCGACCTGCTGGCACCCATCGCCATCGCCGCGTATTCGTACATGGCTTTGATCCCGCTGATTCAACCGCCGGTCATGCGCCTTCTCACCACCAAGGAAGAGCGCGAGATCAAGATGGACCAACTGCGCCCAGTGACCAAGCGGCAGAAGATCTTGTTCCCCATCATCGTCACCGTGCTCGTGGTGTTGCTGCTTCCGTCGGTCGCTCCGCTTTTGGGCTGCCTGATGCTGGGCAACCTGTTCCGCGAGACCGGCGTCACCGACCGCTTGTCCGACACGGCGCAGAACGCTCTGATGAACATCGTGACCATCTTCCTGGCCACGTCGGTAGGCGCAACGGCGCTGTACTATCGCTTCCTCACGCTGCAGACCATCGAGATCATCGTGCTGGGCCTTCTCGCTTTCGAGATAGCCACGATTGGCGGCTTGCTGCTCGGCAAGCTGATGTGCAAGCTATCGGGCGGCAAGATCAATCCGCTCATCGGCTCGGCAGGCGTGTCGGCCGTGCCTATGGCCGCGCGTGTTTCGCAAGCTGAGGGGCAGAAGGCCAACCCGAGCAACTTCCTGCTGATGCATGCCATGGGACCAAACGTTGCCGGCGTGATCGGCAGCGCAGTGGCTGCTGGCTTCCTGCTGGCAATCTTCGGGATTGGCTAGAATCTGCAGCGCGACGCTTGATTGACGAGCAAGGCCCCATCTGCGGATGGGGCCTTTTCTTTTGGTAAACGAGCGCGCTTTTGGCTAAGCTTCTATGCGCTCGAGCTCGTACTCTTCTACGCAGGGGAACAACAGCAGATGCTTCATGCAGTTGTTGGCTGGAATGCTTTGGACTATCGCGCCGCTTTCCCATCTGCTGACCGTTGGTGACCTCACGCCAATGATCCGCTCAAGTTGCACCTGAGTAATGCCCAGCTTCTCTCGCAGTTGGCGAATCTCAGTAGGGCTCAATAGACCCTCTTCCTGTCGGTACAAATCATTCAACTTGAGGTCTAGCTCATGAAGGCTCTCAGCAGGGTATTCGACTTCGCCGCATTCAGGACATTCCCAATGGATGATTCCCTCTATGACGAATTCGTGGCCCTTGAAGGCCTCCATAACAGGGCTGTCAACAAGCGCCATCTCACTAGAGCCGCATTCTGCGCAAATCATCAGAATCTCCTTCCCTAGTGCAGCACGTGATCCCAATTGCATGACCAAATCCGCACTCGCACCTGGCTCCCAGAATCATCTCTGAAGAACTTGACGTACCAAGTGATGCCGTCATACTCCGTTCGATATACATCCGCTCTTATCCCGGGCAGCTTATCTAGCTCTATCGACTTGCAAAACTCCGAAGGAAGCATCCGTGCGAACACGCCTTGAACCACCTCGACGACCTCAACACCTTCACCATAGTGGTTCCTTATGAACATCGCAGGCCTCCGCGCAAGAGTGAAGG
>CANOHY010000016.1 GCA_947565915.1 uncultured Eggerthellaceae bacterium
GATTCGGTTGAGCGTACCTATCACGACCTTAAACGTGAGGGAGCCATTATGTTCCGCACGAAGGATCCCGCAATCCCGCCAAGAGAGGGAATCGCCTACGTGCCGCTTGCCGATAACATCCAAGCTCGGATATGCGTGGTTACCCTTGCCGAAGGCGCGAACCCCCTTGCCAAGCGCTTCGTGACGAAGCAGCATTAAGGCGAACTTCCGAGCAGCCTTTAGTATCATGGATGCATCTGCAAAGTTTCAAGGTAGCGAGGCATCTGTGGCACGAGAGCAATTCAAATCGCGATTGGGGTTCATACTCATCAGCGCAGGGTGCGCTGTGGGCTTGGGCAACGTTTGGCGCTTCCCCTATATCGTCGGTCAATATGGTGGTGCAGCATTCGTGGTGCTCTACCTGTTCTTCCTGGTGATGCTCGGCATACCCATAATGGTGATGGAGTTCGCCGTAGGCCGCGGATCGCAAAGGTCCATAGCCCGCGCATTCAATGTGCTGGAGCCCAAGGGTTCGAAATGGCACGTGTTCAAATGGTTCGGCATCGTGGGCCTCTACCTGCTGATGATGTTCTACACCACGGTAGCAGGCTGGATGATGGCCTACATTCCCAAGATGGCCACCATCGACTTCGCTAGTGGCGGCGCTGGATACATGACCACCCTGTTCAACGATATGCTCGCGAACCCAGTCGAGCTCGTTGGCTGGATGATCGCAGCCTGCCTCATATCTCTGCTTGTTTGCTCGCTCGGTCTGCAGAAAGGCGTGGAGCGCATCACGAAGGTGCTCATGGTGGGACTACTCGCCCTCATCTTCGTGCTGGTGATACGCGCAGTCACGCTACCGGGGGCGCTTGATGGCATCGCCTTCTACCTCCTTCCCGACTTCGGCAAGCTAGCGGGCAGTCCGAGCCAATTCGGGGAAGCCGTGTTCGCAGCGCTAGGTCAGGCATTCTTCACGCTCTCCATCGGCATAGGCTCAATGGAGATATTCGGCAGCTACATCGACAAGAAGTATTCCCTCACGGGCGAAGCGGTGCGCATCGCGGGACTGGATACCTTGGTGGCAGTGGCAACGGGGCTTATCATCTTCCCTGCATGCTTCGCCTTCTCCGTTGCCCCCGATTCTGGCCCAGGCCTTGTGTTCATCACCTTGCCAGCCGTGTTCGAGCAGATGTGGATGGGACACCTTTGGGCTGTGCTGTTCTTCATCTTCATGAGCTTCGCTGCCATCTCGACTGTCATAGCCGTGTTCGAGGGCATCCTGAGCTTTTGGATGGATCAATGGGGCATGAGCCGTCGCAAAGCAGTGGTAATAAACGTGGTGCTTATCCCTCTGCTATCGCTTCCCTGTGCGTTGGGTTTCAATGTTTGGTCGGGCGTTGAGCTCCCAGGCATCGGCAACATTCAGGCCATCGAGGACTTCCTGGTGTCCAACAACTTCCTCGTAATAGGCTCGCTCATCTTCGTGCTCTTTTGCGTGAGCAAGCGTGGCTGGGGATGGAAGAGCTTCTTGGCGGAAGCCGATGAAGGCAAGGGCATGAGATTTCCCAAGTGGCTGCGCCAATGGATGCGCTTCGGCGTGCCAGCGCTTATTGCGGTTATCTTCATCATGGGATGGTTGCCCTTGATTCAAACCTGGATTGGTGGCTAGAGCTCTGGCGCTCGATTATCGAGGAAAACGCGAGCGCAACCGCAAGAAGCTTCGCTTACGCCGAAACCATTTCGAAAGCCTCTCGCCACGATATCGTCATGTACTTAACGAGCCTTTAGCAATGCTCGGATTGCGGCAATACCGTGCTCCCTCTGGATTAGCATGGCGTTAAAGATCGATGATCGAGGGGGCATTATGAGAAACATCAAGAAAATCGCAATCGTGCTGCTTTGCACGGTGCTTGCGCTCTCCCTTTCACTTCCCATGCTCTCATTTGCTAACGCCGACGAGCAAGCAAGCTCGGAAAGCCGAGCTATCGCATCCTCCACCTCGCAAGCCGAAAGCGAAGATGCTTCCACAGCCAGCGAAAAGCCCCTGGCTACGAATTGCACGGCTACCGTAAAGTACTACGAAATAGTCACTTACGAAGAGCCGGGCGTGCCTCCCGACTCCGAGAATCGCTATTTGCTCGGCACGCGCACGATCGAGAACCTAACAGAAGGCGATGTGCTCAACGCATGGGATTACGTGGTCGATATCAAAGGATTCTTCTTCTTCGATGGTTGGCCGCTTAACCTCACAGTGAGCGCCGATTCCGAGCAAAACGAAATCGTGCTCTTCTACGGACGCTATTGGAATCATTCCTATACGGTTAACTACTATCTCATGGCCGGAGCCGACCTCACTGCTGACACCTGGAACGGTGCCCTGCAGCCAGAGGGTGTGGAGTTCGAGAAATTTGCGACAGAGACCTTCGAGAACCAGCCTTATGGAGCCCTCATCGGAGCCAGCCAGTACGAAGCCGCCATTGACGAGACTTACTTCGTCGATGCGTATCCTGCTCAGATTCGCGTAGGCATAGATCCCTATAACGAATCGATCAACCTTCTCTATGTGCCCGCAGCCGCGAATCTCCCCGACAGCTTCGAGATAGTCGAAACGCCGCAGCAGCCTCAATTGCCGGGAAACAACAATGGCAACACGGGCGGATCGACGAATCCAGGCATAGGATCAGGCCCGGATTCGGGCACAGGCAATGGTTCGAACGATAGCCTCATTCAGGCTCCGCAAATCCCTTCGTTGCCAAGCATCGACAAATCAGGCGATTCGAATGGCACCATGGCTCCTTTACCCGACACGCTCACACGTGAAGAGGCAATAAATCTCTTCGAGCAGTATATAAATGAGGAAACCCAGAACGAGGCCGTGATCGTCGACGATGATTCGCCTACGATAGATCCGGAAACCGCACGGCAGATCATCGCAGCTTACGATACGGGAATCGAGCATGGGAAAGCCCAAAGCACTGCCACGGTCATCGACCACTTGATCTGCGTTCTAATCATGATAATCCTTGCCATCATCGCAATCGTATTCCTGGTGCTGTACCTGCGCGAGCGCAAGCGCACGCGTGAGCTTTCCGAAGCCCTGGCCAGCGCAAGCGACCCGACGCTGCTCGAGTAGTGGGGCCAAATAAGCTTAGATTCTCGAATAGCGCACTCGCTGCTCAGAGGCTAACCGACTAACCACAGAAGGCATTCTCTTCCAGCGCTCCAGTCATGATCTGAAATGAGCGTAACCGCACTCCCCCGCCTTTTCGCAAAGATCCATGTCAAGCTCGAATAATTCTTCGAGGTTGCCTGTATGGCAAGGAGCGACCTATTGGGACGTGGATGCAGCGTTACCGTTACGTCAACAACGATATAATGCGAAGTTGACTGAATCTTCCCTATCGAGCGCGTGTCGATTATGCGAACAAGAAAAGGTGAAACGCTCATGGCCAAGAAGCTGCTCATCGCCCTCGGTGCCGTGGTTGGCACGATTCTCGTCATCTTTCTCGCCTATTTCGCCTATCTCATGACGTCCTACTATCGCTTGGACGATAATCTTGCTTTGGAAACCGAGAACGATTCCGACGCGCCATCGCTTGCTGCCAGCTACCAAGAAGGCCAAACCTTGACCGCGGTCACCGCGAACTTGGGCTTTGGCGCCTACCTCCCTAGCTTCGACTTTTTCATGGACGGCGGTTCTGGCTCTGTGGCCGAAAGCGCCCAGAGCGCCACGGGCAGCATCGAGGGATCGGCGCATGCAATAGAAGAGCTCGACCCCGACTTCATTCTGTTCCAAGAGGTGGATGTAGATGCCACGCGCAGCCATCATGTGAACGAATACGAGCTGCTCCAATCCGATTTCCCCGATTACGCAAGCGTATTCGCACAGAACTACGACTCCCCTTTCCTCGCTTGGCCTCCCTATGCGCCGCATGGTGCAAGCAAGGCGGGGTTGGCCACCTTCTCGCGCTATGCCATCGATGCGAACCTTAGGCGCAGCCTTCCCATCAGCGACTCGCTCAGCAAGTTCCTCGACCTCGACCGCTGCTACGCCATAACGCGCATCGACGCCCCCGATGGCCGCCAGCTGGTGCTGATGAACGTGCACCTTTCGGCTTATGGCGCAGATGAGTCCATCATGGAAGCCCAACGCTCACTGCTCTACGACGACATGGCGCGCGAATACGCTGCAGGCAATTACGTGGTGGTGGGCGGTGACTTCAACCACGACATGATAGGCAACTCCAGCGAGTATTACCACAATGCCACCCAAGTGGAACAGAGCTGGGCGAAGCCTTTCGACTTCGAGAGCATTCCCTCAGGGTTTCATGCACCGGCTAAGGAATCCTACGACCAGGGCACCTTCGAATCTGCGGCCACGTGCCGAGATGCTGGACGTCCTTACGATGGCACTAACGATAGATGGGTGATGGATTCTTTCCTCTTCTCCGACAACATCGAGGGTATATCGTGCGAGACGCTCGATCTTGACTTCGCTTATTCTGATCACAATCCCGTGGTGCTCAAGTTCACGCTGAAGTAGCCTGTTATCGCAGCTGTCGCTCGGTCGACCGCTACAAGGGAATCTCGAAAAGCGAGCGATACCGCATGGAGAAGCGACGATACCTTGGAGCATTTCGCCAGATGTTCTCCTCGAAACCCTCTATGATGCCCTGCACGAGAGCCACCTCGTGAGCATTAAGAGGAATCGCGCCGAAGCGCTCACGTTGCAGGAGCTCCACGATGCGCTGATATTCGGAAGACGACTCTATTGAGGCCAGGGTAGCCTCATCAACATGTGAAAGCGCAGCATTCAAGCGCGCGCACAAGAGCGCAGATGCATCGGTTGTCCCCACTTCCGAAAGGGATGCAGGGCGTGATGCGCCCTCTGCTTCGGCTTGCCCGATAGCATGCACGAGAGCTTGGCTGCGCATCCTGCAGCGTACGAAACGCTGAAGCTCCAAGAATCCATATGCCACGAAGGCAATCAGCACCACGAGCAGCAAAAGGCCGATCCATGCGAAAGGCCGCAGCTCTTCGGGAATCCAATCGTCCCACTGTCGGTCCAAGCTGCCGGATAGCTCGCTTTCGCTCCCGTCTCCCGCAACTTCCTTGGAAATCGCAATGGTTTGCTCTGCCGAATAGCTCTTGTCGTAGAAGCCAGGCGTCATCTCCAAAGGAGTCCAACCCACACCATCGATGTATACCTCCACCCAAGCATGAGCTTCACGGGAGGTCAGGCGAGCCGTCTGCTGACCAGCTTGCTTCAATGCGTCCACATTCGCCTGGCTGAGCAGATAGCCTTCCACGTAGCGCGCTGGAACTCCCGCCTGGCGAAACGCCAGCACCGACGCCGCCGCGAAAGCCGATGCGTTTCCGCGCATCTCATCCTCGAGGAACCACGACACATACCCTTTCCCTTGCGCAGCGCTATAGCGCGCAGGTTCGGCCGTGAATACGCATTGGGACTCAAGCATGCTGCGAATGCGCGTAGCGATGGTGTAAAGGTCAGTCGTGTCCGGATTCCAATCGTCACCCGAGAAGAAGAAGCGCTTTACCGCCTCGGCTTCTGGCTCCAACGCTCCTTCTGGCAGACCTAAGTACGTGTCATAGACGAAGGAGCGGTAAGCATGCTCGGCTTGAAGGAAGCGCTCTTCGGCGTTCGCTTCAATCTCGGCATTGCTCGTTACCCATGAGGCTGGCGAGAAGGCTTCGTCCACCTGCGCTCCCAGCACCACCTCCACCGACGATTCGCTTAATCCTAGAAAGCCTGTCGGCCGTAGCCCGATATCGAGCAAAGCCCGAGATTCGCTCTCGCCCTGAGCCTGATAGGGCGCATAACCGTAACGTCGATTCGCCTGTTCCGCTTTCAGCTTTACGAACGCTTGCGGCGTTTGCTGGCCGTCAATCTCGCTGTTCAGAGTCGCATACACCGCGCCTTGGGTAAGCGGATCAAAGTCCGATTCTCCAAGCCAGTCAAACAAGCCATTCCATTGACCATCGTAGGATGAGATGCTCGGAGGCTCGAAGGAGGAACCACGGTAACTCGATCCAACGAATCCCCTGAAATACGAAAGCTCGATATCCTCGGGCGATTCGAAGACAGCTTCCAAGCGAAGCACATCATCGCCTTCAGCTATGCTATTCATCCCGTATGCGCGAGTGAACTGCCCTTCGGGTAGCGTGTCTGCACCATATCGGGCAAAGTCGAGCGATTCAAGAGCATTGGAACGTAAAGCTGCTGCACCACTCCAGCCACCCGTGACTGCTCCCACAGCTACACCGACCAACAGCGCCACAACCAAGCATGCGCCCAAGGGAGCCACCAGCGAGCGCAATGAAGTGCGCATGCGCGCCGTAGCAACTCGAGCTCGACGGCTCTCGATGGAGAGCACCGAGCATAGGAAGAGCAACGATGCAAAGCCGATTGCCATGCTGGGCATGGTGGCTATGCCACAGAGCAAGGCGCTTCCCAGCAGCAGCATGCCCACGCCAAGCGCGAGCGCGCTTTTCCCCACCCGCACGAAAAGCCACACGAGGATCGAGGACGCAGCAGCAAAGCATGCGCAAGCCGTCCCTATTTCGAGCAGAGTCAGGCTCTCTGGTACGCGAAATGGAAGGATGTAGGCTTCGAACAGGCCATCTATGGCAACAATGACCTCATTGATTACCGAAGCCCATGCTCCCAGCACACCTCGCGAGCCCACGACAAACGAGAGAGCTACCACTGCAAGCAAGCCAATGAGCGCACGCTGACCAGCTTCGCGGCTCGTGCTGGCAAATGAAGCTAGCGCACCCCCTGCAACTCCGAGGAGAAATGCGATTGCAACAGCTGGCAAAGGCAATCCAACCGAGGCGAGCAGCAACGTCAAAGAAGCCGCCGAAAGGCCGCTGGCAACCAAAAGGGGTGCACCGGGTACCCGTTTCTCAAAGCGCGATGCAACGCTCATGCTTGCGCTCCTCTTGCGTATCCACCACAACCAAGTTGAAGCTGTCCTCGACCTCCTGTACGCCCGAACCATGAACGACCAGCACCACGCTCAAGTCCATCTCGAGTGCCAACGACGACCAAAGCCGCTCATCGTAAACGGAGCTCACCAGAATGCACTTTGTGAAGCGCTCAGCCATCTCAGAGGCAAGCAAGCTGGCAACGGCATCGTGGTAGCGCTGCGAAATCGGCGCATCGAGCACAAGTTCAGAAACGGAATCCAAGGCCTCCATGCCATCTACGGCCACGGCCATCAGGCTCCCGTGTAGGGGTAGCGCGAAGCTGTGATAGAGACCTTGCTGCAGCATGTCGGACGAAAGCGCCTCTGCTACCGAAGCCACGCCGTTTATCAACTCCGCAGCAAGCTCGCTTCCCTGTTGGCCTTCCAGCGAACCAAGACTTACCACGATCAATTCGAAATCCACTGGACGGGAGAACTGGCGTGACATCATGGCATCGAACTTCGAAGTGAGCTTCCAATGCACTGACGAAAGATGATCGCCTGGCTGGAACTCGCGTATATCGAAGACCTCGTCCACATCAGAACCGCTGCGATGCGCATCGTAGGTGGTGCCGAACGAGCGCGAGAGCGGAATATGCCGCACATTTGTTGTGAGCGAAAGCGATTCCGTATGAACGATTACGCTTTGCCGTGCCGTCCAATCGAACCGGCACCGGAAGAGCCCCAGCGGATCTTCGCAGCAACAATCATCCACGGTTACTTCCATCCGACCGTAGCGCCGTGCATCCAAGGGCATTCTAACCTTCGACCCTCTCCTCGTGTTCAGCGCTGTAACAACCACGCGCTGTTCTGTGGTTCGAAACGTGGCACTGGTAGAGCTGATGCGAAGCGAAATGAGAGCCAAGCTGAACGGCAGTCCCCGTTCAAGCGAAAGCTCTATAGCCTCCTTGCCTCCAACTACGGCAGACGAGGGCACACGCATGCGAACCTTGCTCAAAATGCTCGTGAGCAGCACACCTAACCCCAGCAACGCAGCGAACACTACGAGCACGCAGCTCGCAGCCAGAACGACAGCTGAGCCCGTCCATGCGAAGAGAGCCACTAGCAGCAAGATTGCCAAACAGTACAGGATGCGATTCGATGTCATAGCGCTTCGTGGCGCTCTCTTGCACCTGCATGACGCAAAGAGCGACGATCCATTGCAGGAGCTGGCACGGTTTGAAGGATCTGGTCCAATATGGCCTCAGCGCTCACGCCTTCGATGCGTGCCTGCGAACGCAATATGAGGCGATGCGCGCACACATCCTTGTACACGCTTCGAATGTCTTCAGGAATCACGTAGTCGCGCTCGGCGAGAATAGCCGACGCACGCGCCATGCGCACCAAAGCCAACACGCCGCGAGGGCTCACGCCCAGCTGCACCAGAGGGGCTACTCTGGTGGCCTCGCAAAGCGACGTAGCATAATCCATGAGCTCTTCGGAAACGCGTATGTTCGCAAGATAGCGCTGGATGGTAACGATGTCCTCACGAGAAGCCACCTCTTGAACACTGTCGAGCGGCTTAGCCTCCAGCGATTCGCGGATCATGGCAACTTGCAGGTCGTGGTCGGGATATCCGATGGAAAGGCGCACGATGAAGCGGTCCAACTGCGAATCGGGAAGCTGTTGGGTGCCGACCGAGCCAAGCGGGTTCTGCGTGGCTATCACAATGAACGGATCGGGCAACTCGTGGGTAACACCGTCTACCGTGACCGCCCGCTCTTCCATAACCTCCAACAGCGCGGCTTGCGTCTTTGCAGACGTTCGATTGATCTCGTCTCCCAGCAGCAAGTTGCAGTTCACGGCACCTGGGCGATACTCGAAGTCGCCCGTTTGCTTGTTCAGCATGGTAAAGCCGGTAATGTCTGCCGGCATGGTATCGGGCGTGAACTGGATGCGACGATACTCGAAGCCCAAGGCCCGCGAGAAGGCAAGCGCAAGGGTTGTCTTGCCCACGCCCGGCGAATCCTCGAGGAGCACATGTCCATTGGCATACATCGCCATCAGCACCTTGCGGATGATCTCATCCTTGCCGATGATAGCCTTGCCCACCTCTTGGATTATCTGATCGCTCTTCCTGATTATCATCTCAGTCCTTCAGTCGCGTAAAGGTGCTCGCACGAGCAGTCGTGCTCGCTTCGCCTACGTCTGCATCACCTTCAAGATCCGATTCCCCATTATCGCCGATAGGCAGGACCAAAGCGCTGTCACCACCATACTTGGGCTCTACAAGCCCTCCATCGACATCTTCCGCATCAGGGCCAGTTGCTTCGGTGGCAACTCGAGCATCTCCCTCGTTGGAAGCTGCAATGATTCCCTCGGCTGCAAGTGCGCCATCAGATGCATCAACTTGCGCGCTAGCCTCTTCCGCTGTCGAAACGGCAGCAACGAAGGATAGTGTGGCTTTCGTGCCCGCAGTAGACTCTACGCGAAGCTCCAAACCGTAATCCTTCCTGAACTGCGGCGAGAGCCCATCGATGAAGCTTTGAGCGCTAGTGCTGGGAACCACAACTCTCACTCCCCCACCTGCGCTCACATCATCGCCGAAAAGCTTGGTGCCCACTTGAGGAACCGCCCTGCTCTCCGATAGGTCAAGCGTGAAGGCGCCATTGCCCGTGCCATCGAACGCCCTATCGCCAAGGGAAGTGCACCAACTGCGAGCAGCAAACGAATTCACATTGCGAACCCCAGCCAATGCCTGTGAGCCCACAGCCGTAACGTGAAGGTTCGTTCCCTGGTAGAGGGTAACGGTGCCCGTTGCGCTTGCCTGCTTCGTCGTTGCCAAGAACGTAAGGTCGCCCTCTGTTGCGCTCACATAGCGCGTTTCGGCGTAGATATTCCCCGAGATGGCTCGATAGGTTGCGCTCACGTCATCGAGCACAAGCGGTGACGTGCCAAAGCTCTGCTGCCAGGCTGCCTTCGTTCCCAAGGGTACGAACACTCGCGCCTGTCCGAGCAGCCTATCCAGTCCCGTGCCATCGAGCTGCAAGGGGGTAGTTGCGTTGAAAGCGATCGCATCCACGTTCGAGCATCCCGCAAAGGCTTCCTGACCGATTGAGCTTAGGCTGGCAGGCAGGGTTATCAGAGACAGCTGCGTGCATCCTTCGTAGGCTCCCGCACCAATGCTCTCGAGGTTCGAAAACGAGGTGAGCGAGGCGCCTGCCGTGGTCATCGAAGTGCATCCCTTGAAGCAATGCGCCCCGAACGATTGCAGGTTCTCAATAGCCGTCGAACCCGCTGTGAGATAGCCCAGCGAAGTGCAACCCTCGAGCAACCCCTCCGGCACGTGCTTCACAGGACCTTGCAGGCTGAGGTATGGAAGCGAAGTGCAATCCTTGAAGGTACGCACACCCAACGTAGTAACCGTGCTAGGAATGGTGGGCACGCGCCTTCCGCTGGATGTAGAGAGCGTCTGCAAGCTGCTGCAGCCTTCGAAGGCAGATTCTCCTAACCCCACCAAGTTATTGGAAGAAGGCCCAAGATCGGCGTGCACTAAAGCCGTGCAATCCTTGAAAGCACGCCTGCCCACAGTGGAAACGTATCCGTTGAGGTATACCTCGGTGAGCCCAGTGCAGCCCTCGCATGCGCCATCGGCGATGTAGTCGGTTGCCGAGGTGAGATTGATCGTCCCCGTGAAGGAAGAAGGCACCTTGAAAAGCACGTCAAGTGCCGGAGTGCTCGCAGAAGCGTCGTAGGACGTGAACAGCAAGCCATCTTGCTGTAAAGCGAAGCGTGCGCCGCCCGTAACGATGCGATAGCGCTCGAGCGATGGCAAGCTGCCATACCAATTGGTGCCCCCCGTTGGAACATAGAGCTTGAAGCCTTCGGGAACGGTCGTGCTCCCAAAGAGCCTTCCGGCGAATTCGGGAGGCCGGTCAGCCTCGAACACAAGCATCTGAAGGTTGTCGCACCCCTCGAAGGCACCCGCAGCAATGTGCTTCACCGAAGCCGGGATCTTCACGGTGGCGATGGACGCGCAACCTTGGAAAGCCCCCGCTTCCACCCTGGTGGTCTGCGACAAGGGCGCAAATGTTTCCGTAACCTGGGAATCATGCACCTTCACAAGAGCCAGGCCGTTCTCGGTTCGCAAGTAATCGGCACCTTCAAACGACAAGGTCTTGTTATCGCCCGCAGTGATGCGCTGCTCTTCGAATTCTCCCGCTGAGTCTGCGAGCGCCTGGCGCCATGAAGCGCTCGCGCGATAAGCCACAAGGACAGCATCGGCCGCCGATTGGGGAACCTGCACTGTGAGCCCCTCTATCGCGCAACCGTTGAAGGCTGATGCGCCTACTGCGGGAGGCATCTCGGAAAGAAGGCTGAGCGCGACGAGAGCTTGGCAACGAGCAAAAGTACGCTCGCCGATATGCTCGACCGTGCGAGGAAGCGTGACCAAGGCAAGGTTCGCGCAATCTTCGAATGCCCCATCTCCAAGCGTCGTTACCTGCGTGGCGGAAAGGTCGAACGAGGTAAGGCCAATGCAACCTGAGAAAGCTTCGGCTCCAACGTTAACCCAAGCGCTTGCACCGCTGCCCTGAAGCGTGAAGCTCGCAAGCGACGCGCACCCCTTGAAGGCGCCTCTTTCGACCGAAGTCATTGACTTGGGCGCGGTGACGCTCTGCAGGGCAGCGCACCCTTCGAACGCGCCCTCGCCAATCACGAGCGGATTCGTCACTGCTCCAAGCACAACCTGCCGAAGCGACGAGCATCTCGTGAACGCTTGCTCGCCTATGAGCCGCAGCTTAGCGTCCGAGCCAACGATCGAGATGGTTTGCAAGGCCGATTGGCCGGAAAATGCCGAAGGCCCAATGCTCTCGAGCGAGGTCGGAAGCGTTAGGCGCGAAGTGAGCAGCGAGGCGCCATCGCCTGGAGGCACTGCCTCTTCCACGCAAAGGGCACGCGCACCGAGCGATTCGAGCGCCGAAAGCCTGCTCAGCGAGAATCCGTTGAGTGAAACGCAGTTAAGGAAGGCTTCATCGCCAATAGAGCACAATGTGCCCCAGCAGGGTTGTTGGAAGCTCACCGTTATGAGCGAGGGGCAGTTCGCGAAGCTTGCAGGGCCGATGGCCTCCACGGCACCCCCGACCACTACCTGATTGAGCTGCGCGCACCCCGCGAATGTCGATTCTCCCGTAGTTGCAATGGTGGAGAGGGCATCACCAAGCTCTACTCGCTGCAAGTAATCGCAACCTGTGAACGTGCCCGTGCCAAGCGAAGTTATCTGGCCCCTGAACAGCACCTCGCGTAGGTTCGAACAGCGAGCGAAGGCATTGCGCCCGCACTCTAAGCCAGACCCCGTCACAACGAGCGTTCCCTTCAAGCCGCAATCGGCGAAGCTCTCATCGCCAAGCGACTGAACGGCACTCAAGCCTTCAAGGGTTTCAAGCGAAGAGCATCCCATGAAAGCTTGCGCGCCGATGCTCCCCACTTGCTGAAGGCCGCTCACCGCTTCCAAGCCAGTGCGTCCCTTTGCAGCGCCATCGGCTATTCGGATAGTGCCGGGCAGAAGCTCGAGTTTGCCCGCAGCATCGCTTACCACGTAAACGAGTTCGAAGCCCTTCTCCTCTTTGCGGTAGACCGCCTTGATCGCATCGCTCGCATAGTCCGAAGAGCTCTCCATGAGCACAAGCGATGAGCAACCACTTGCCTGCGTCAGCCCCACCGATGATGCCCATTGCTCAAGAGACGCTCCTTGCAAAGCTGCTTCGGGATAGAGCAGCGCCTCGAGCGACGAGCAGCCAGCGAATGCCTGCGCACCAACCGACTTCACCGAGGGAGGCAGGCAGGCGATCTTCAGATGCGCGCAGGAATCGAAAGCTCCTGCCATAACGTCGGTGGTGTCTTCGCGAACCGAAACCTCGGTAGCGGAAGAGGGAACCGAGCAAAGGGTCAAGTGCTCGCCATCGCGCAGATATGTTGCCCCCGAAAGCTCGTCGACCTCCACCGTGCCCGAGCCGTCTCCCAAGCACACCAGGGCTTTTTGCACCTGTTGCTCGTTTCCCCAAGCAGCCATCAGGGCATCATGGAAGCGCTTGTAGGCATCGCTCCCCTTTTCGCAGGACAGGAGCACCTTGAAGCCTTCGGGATATGCGCTTCGCATGCCGAAGGCGCTCGCATTCGCGCCAAAATCGATTCCCTCGGGCTTTGGCACGATAAGGGTGCTCATGCCCGAGATGACAAGCGAGCCCTCCTCGAAGTCGGACATGCGGGGAGCCAACACCAAAGTGGAGAGAGAATCGCAGTCCTCGAATGCCGTCGAGCACATGCCAGTGATGTCGTCAGGCATTTCGAAGGAAGAGCAAGAGCCAAGCGGTGCATAAGCCAGAAGCTTACCGCCTGCGCTAGGCTCGAAGCGAACGAAGCCCTCTTCATCAGCTTCGTATGCGCCATTCCAGCGCACCAAGCCCGTCCGAGGTTTGCTTACCTGCAGATCACTGCGATTGAGTGCCACAGCCGAGAGATAGCGGCAATACGCAATGTCGTATGGCGTGTTGAGAGGCGGGCTCACCACTGCACCGAGAGGAATGGACTGCCAATCCGAGAACACCACCTCATCGCTCATGAAGCACAGCTCGAGGTCATCGTCGCTCGACAGCCCAGCGAACGCATCAGAGCCGAAGCCCACCACGTTCTCCTCAATCCAAAGGCCGCCCATCACGTTTGTCGCAGGAGGCACGGATTCAAGCGTTACGGCATCGTCCACCAGGGCATAATCCGCCTCCGTGAACAATCGCTTCACCAGATATCCGTCGTTGGTGGCTGCGTAAACCGGGTTTCCAGAAGCAACGAACCACGTTTCCAGATCAGGAAAAGCAGCTGCTGCACGAGCGATGTCGACCGAGCGAACCGTGCTGGAAAGCTCGATGAAGCGAATTCCGTTGAAGGGAGCGGCGTCGGCTTCGAAGCGAACAGCATTTACGCCTTCGGGCACTCGAAACAGATCATTGGCAAGAGCATCACGGTCACGCACACCAACCAGCACCTGCTCGTTTCCCTCAGCGCGCACGACCAGATGCCCGAAGCCCTCGCTTGCAAGGTCGAACGCAGGCAACGGCTGCAAGGTGATGATTCGCCGATCATCGGGTACCGTAGCGCTATCTACCAAGGAAAGCCCCGAAACATCAGGAGAAGACCATCCACAGAACAGCTGCTCCAGGTCGCCCTGGGCATTCACGGGCAGCGCACTCAGCATGGTTTGCCAAGCTTCATCGGAAGCTTCTAGCGTGCTGCCGTTGAAGAAGAGAGCGATGTCCTGCGCACCATTCGGCATGCCTTCGAAGAGGGCACAGTGCTCGTATACGTCACAGGGCACTTCCACGATGCTCTGCCCATAGGCGGCGTCGATGAAGCTCAATCGCACGCTCGTCTGCTTTGCGCCAACCTGAGGCTCCGTATACGAGAACACCCTTAGCTGGCTCTTGTTCAGGTCGAGCCTTTCCACCTTGCCTGTCGCTGCACGGCGCACCTCGATATAGCCGGTGACGTATGGCCGCACAAACGACTCGAGATCCATGGGTTGGCCCACCAGCACCTTACCCCGACCTTCTACCACTACGCGAACCAGCGAATCGCGCTCCTCGCTGCCAATGGTGTCGGTGTAAGGATTCTGCACGTCCTCGAAACGATTCGGGTCGCCGATGCGATCAGGCTCCCAAGTGGGATCATCAGGCGGAATCTCCCAACCAGGGTCAGGGCCGGGCTCGGGGTCCGTGCCCGGTTCGGGGTCGGGTATGGGTTTCGTGCCTCCGCCTCCCGACGAGCCCTCGCCTTCAGAAGGAGTGCCTCCAACCGTGGTTCCCCCTGAACCAATCACCACTTCTTCTTCGGAAGCTACCGTGGTTCCCAGGCTTGGCGAGTTGCCACTGAAGCCCGAAACAGCCGAGGAAGGCGCTTCCGCTGCGTCAGACTCAATCGCTTCGTCTTCAGAAACCGGATTGTCTGACTGGGCATCCTCCTCAACCTGAAACGACGTTGCATCGTAGTCTTGCTCGAGAGAATACGAGCTATTCGTCCACGAGAAGTCCGCGGCGAACAAATTGCTTCCTTGGCCCGTTGCAACAGTGGCACATATGGCTACCACGCATAAGGCACCTACCGCAACTCTGCCCCACGCAAAGCTGCCAATTCCAGAAAGCTGAACGCGCTTCATCATTCCACCCCCAAGCCAGGAGCGGCAAGCTCAGCGCATATCTGCTCTTCGAGCGTTTCGTATACGATGGGCTTGGATATGTGCCCATTCATGCCAGCACGCCTCGATGCGCGTTTGTCTTCGACGTAGGCATCAGCCGAAAGCGCGATGATGGGCATGGTCGCTGCATCCGTGCGATCCATGCGACGAATCGCCTGGGTTGCCGCGCGTCCGTCCATGCGCGGCATCTGGATATCCATCAGAACAATCGTGTAGGTTCCCGGCTCGCTCGCAGCGAACAGCTCGCAGGCGATTTGACCATCCTCTGCCAAGTCCACGCGCTCGGCGCCCATAGAAAGCAGCATTTCTTGAGCAATGGAAGCATTCAGGGCATTGTCTTCAGCCATGAGGATTCTGCTGCCTTCCAAGCTGAATAGGCCCTCGCCCTCATACTTGGCACCTTCAGTGGCCTCCGATGAAGCTGAAGCCCGCTGCTCTGCCTCGTATTCAGCTATCTGGTCGGCATTGGCAAGCGGCAATCCGAGGTATATCTCGAACACAGTGCCTTGCCCTAATTCCGAATCCACCACGATATAGCCACCCATCAAGCGGACTATCTGGTCGGATATGGCCATGCCGAGCCCCGTGCCACCGAATTGCCTAGACGTGCTCGACGATTCCTGCGAGAAGGGGTCGAAGATGGTCTTCAAGAACTCCTTGCTCATACCCTTGCCGGTATCGGCCACGCGAATGACGAAGTGCAAGCGGTCTTCGGTCGATTGAACATGTAGCAAGCTTACCGAAATGCTGCCGCCGGCGGGCGTGAACTTCTGAGCATTCGACACCAAATTGGTAATCACCTGAGCCAAGCGCAACTCATCGCCAACCACATAGGGCTCTTCAAGGTCGTTGCCCGTAACGGAATAGTCGATTCCCTTGGACTTGGTGGATTCTGCGAAGAGTCCCCGCTCGCGATCGAGCAGGTCGTTCAAGCTGAAGCAACGCTCTTCCAGCTCCATCTTCCCATTCTCGATCTTCGAGATGTCCAGCACGTTGTTGATGATGGACAGCAAATACTGCGTGAGGTCATCGGCCTGATCGAGGTACTCGCGCATGGCTGAGGCATCCTCCACATGAAGCCGCGCCAGTGCGAGTGTGCCCATGATGCCATTCATGGGCGTTCGTATCTCATGACTCATGTCAGAGAGAAACCGAAGCTTGGCTTTCTCGCTAGCCTCGGCCTGTTCGGCTTTGCTCCTCAGATGCTCAACGAGCGCAGAAGCGGATGTGACGTCTCTCAGCTCTGCCACCCACAGCTGATGGCTCTCATCGACGAGCACTTGCAGCTGGCATTGCCGAAGCGCACCGGTGCTCACGTTGCGTATGCCCAACTGCACGCTGAGCGGCTCGCGACGCTCCCAGCCGTCGAAGGCTTCGCGCAAGTTCCTCAAGTCGTCTTCGTCGAGACACGCCTCGAACCTCCACGCATCGGCGAGAACATCTTGCCGCGATATTCCCGTAAGCTCCTCGAAGCAGCCTGCAACGGCAGCAAAGCAACGCTGCGCTGGGTCGATGGCTATCTGCGAATCAAAGGGCGAATCGAGCAACGCTTGAACCGATCGAGAGCCTTCTTTGCCAAGTGCTCGCTTGGCGGGCTGCAAGCGACGTGCTCGTCGAAGGATAAGCACAGCTGCAATCTGGAATACGCAGCCAAGCGCCACGCAAAGGATGGCGCACACGGTCAAAGCGTTGTCTTCGAGCGCTTCGAGCATGCTCCTCCTCGCGGCTAAAGTACCGTATCGAGAGCATGATACCGGGAAATTCCCTTGTCAGCGAGGTTTACGGGATTCTCAACAGAGAGATAACAGAATCGGATAGATGCCGTGCGCGCTTCCAAGCGCGTTGCATGGCTTGCGGGCGCACATCCCAAGTTAGATGCGCCTCAATGCCTCCCAGCCAGCCATCGTGATGCAGCTGGGAACAACCTTGCCAATTATCCTGAGCACAAACGAGGGAATGCTCGCGCAGGCGACGGCAAAATGCAGCTTGTTGGCTAACAACGCGCGCGACACCACGGTGCTTGCCTTCTGTGCGCCCAGCAGATGCCCCACATCGTGCTGTCCGCCATCAGTTTGACGCGCCACCTTCTCGAAACCGGTGCGCACCCACGTGGGACAAAGCGCAGTAGCTGTGATGCCCGTGCCGTGGAGCTCCCAGCGCAAACCGCGCGTATAACGCAGCACGAACGCCTTGCTGGCCGCATACACGTTCATATGCGGCAGTGGCGCAAATGCTGCCGCAGAAGCCACCTGTATGATGCGCGAGCCTCGTTCCATATGGGGCAGCACAAGGCGCGTCATGTCCACCAACCCCCTGCAATTCAGGTCGATCATGGCATTTTCGGCAGCTTGGTCGATTGTCTTCCAACTGCCGAACTTGCCGAATCCGGCTGCATTCACAAGATAGGCTACGAGGAAGTCCCCATCGTCGAGCAGCAAGCGAACTCGATCGATATCCTCTGCCTTCGAGAGGTCGGCAGCTATCGCCCTTCCCGGCGTGCTAATGTCTTCGAGCACCTGCTCGAGCGCCTCCTCGCTGCGGGCTATCAGCCAAAGCTCGTCTGCCACGTGGCGTTCGTCGAGCTGTCGCGCAAACTCCCGCCCTATGCCCGACGAAGCACCCGTGATGATGGCTATTCGCTTCGTAGCGCACATGGGCTCCACCCTCCCCTTCAGCCTTCATGCAAGCCCTCGCATGTCACGCGTGCGAGGGCCATTCGGTCCCGGGACGCTCGCATCTCAGCGAACGCCCTGAGACCGAATCCTGCAGTTCAGGCTACATCAACCCAAAGCAGTGCGCTTCACGTCGGCAGCTTCGTTTACTAACCGACTTCTCTTCGAAGCGAGCTGGAGGCAATGGCATCGAGCAATGCAGAGCATCAAACGAGGGAAGGATGCAGGCTCACAAGCAGCGAACCCTCTCGTTGGGATTCACGAGGAATTCTTTGTCGTGCGCTCGGTCGAACTTCTCGTAGCCCTTTGCCACGATGGCCTTGCTCAGATCGTCGTCTTTCGTGGGTAGAAGCTCCCATTCCATCTCCTCCAGTCCGCAGAAGAGGTTCTGGAGCTTTTGATAGGGAACCACGATGATATGCAGCCCTGCCGGATAGAGCTTTGCCCTCTTCATGCCGAAATGCATGCCGGTGATCATAAAGTTGGTTTTGCCAGACATGTAGGGATAGTTGAACAGCCAATGGCAGCCGAGCACGTTGCTCGATTTCGATTCATACAGGTCGCCCGAAGCGAAGCTCGAAGCACGCATGATGATATCAGCCTTCTCCGTGGGGGCCACGAACACTATAAGGTCGGGATCGAAGTCCACTTCGGTTGCCGGACCGAAGATGATGAAGTTCGCCGTGTTCTCCTTGAAGAAGTCTATCTCGTAGTACAGGCGCGCATTGCAAGCCTGCTGTCGGAAGATGCCATGCTGAAAGCCAACGGCTCCCGACTGTGCAAAGGGCTCGATTGGCTCGACGCCCATCACGTGCTTGCCCATGCAACCCTCGCGAGCAACATCGATGTAGTAGGTCTTGCCGGTATCCTGAACATTCTTAAGATGATGGCAAAGGGGTATTTCTGTTTCAAGCTCCTCATAGCCATCGGGCCGGTTATAGCAGAACTTGACGGCCACCGGGCAATGCTGCAAGTCGAGGCGCTCCATCGCCTCTTTGGCGCTCGGTCTGATCATATCCTTCTCCTAACCTATGAAGGCAAAGGCGCCCCTCCACGATTGCAGAGAGGCGCATCTGCCCTGCTAGCCTTGCACTTCGAACGTTCTTCCCTCTTCTATGCGCTGACGCTGAGCCTCGTAGCTGTACTTGCAAGGCTCTCCAGTTGCCAGAGAATCGGGCGTGGGCGCCTCGAGCGGCTCGTAGGCGCTCGGATCGGAATCGCCTGCCTCGTAGCCATCCGCTTTGCTTATGCGGCAAAGAAGGTTCTTGTAAGGCGCTCCGTATCCGAGCTTGCCCACCTTGAAGCCAGGAAGTAGCTTGTTGATGTTCGACTTCCATGTTCCATAAAGGCCTGGCGCCTCCGGAGCGTCCTCGGGATACCACCAACCATGCGTGGCATGGATCACGCGCGGCTCGACCTCTTTCGTCACGCGAGCCCGCTCGACGCACTTCCCATACATGTTCTCTATCAGGACATAGTCGCCATCGTTTATGCCATATTCCTTGGCCGTATCGGGATGGATGGTCACCAGAGGATCGGGGGTAATGGCCCGAAGCGAGGGAATCTGACGATGTTCCGTATGGAACGAAGCGTAATCGCGGCCACCCGTGGTGAGCACCAGAGGGTACTCCTCATAGAGATCGGGCGTGCTGTAAGGGCTCATGGCGGGCTCCATGAAGTAAGGCAGCGGATCCTCGCCGAAGTCCTCGTAAATCGACGAGCAAACCTCTATGAGGCCAGTAGGCGTGTTGAAGCCTGGTTGGCCATCGGGGCGCAGCTTGCCCTTCTCGTACTTGCGATACTCGAACGGTTGCTGGAACACCACTTGCTCCTTCAGCTCCCTAAAGCCCCAGTCGTATTGGGTGTGGATCTGCTCGTCGAAGAACTCCTCCACATTGTCCCAGGGCCACGCTTCGGGATTGAGGCGCTTTCCCACTATGAGGGCGATCTCCAGGTCGGATTTCATCTCGCCTGGATCGAGGGCTGCGTTCATGGCGCCGAGGAAATGCGTGTTGCGCCCGAAATGGGGCATAACGACGCCATCGTGCTCGGCAAAGCCGCTTACGGGAAGCACGAGGTCGCAAACGCCCATGATTGTCGGCGTCATGAAGCAGTCTTGGGCCGCGTTGAAGTCCATCTTCATGAATGCCTGGTACCAGCGTTCGGGCTCAGCGCCCATGCACGGGGCAATGGGATTGCTCGCATAGAAGTAGACCATGTGCAACGCATAGGGGTCTTCGGTCTCCATGACGTCTAGGATCTCGTCAGGATGCGCATACACGCCAGTTGCGAAAGCCGGATGCTTGTCCTTCGCATCGATGCGCTTGGCAACCACGTCAGGATCGACGCAGCTCAGCGTTTCGTATGACCATTTCCCCATGAAGCTGTTCGGTAGCGCCAGGGTTATGCCACCCGGAACGTCCATATAGCCGCAAATGGATCCCAACGCCAAGATCTCCTGGCCAACCTGGGCGCCATTCTGCATCTGATCAACAGCAAGCCCCCACATGATTGATGAAGGCGCATTCGTCGCGAAAGCCCGAGCAGCGCCACGTATGGTATCGGCTGGAACCCAGGCGATCTCGGCAGCCCATTCGGGCGTTGTGTCCTTCACGCGCATGGCAAGCTCATCAAGCCCATAGACCCATCTGTCGCAAAACTCGTGATCGTAGAGGTCCTCGGTGATGATCACATTCAGCAGGGCCAGGCCCACGGCAGAGTCGGTTCCTGGGCGCAATTGGATGTGGTACTCTGCACGTGCTGCAAGCCACGTGAGCCGAGGGTCCACGACGATGAGCTTGCTTCCGCGCTTCATAAGGTCGATCAGCGCATGCCCGAAGAAGCCATCGGGATTGGACTGAAGCGGGCTCTTTCCCCATAGCATGATGTACTTTGGCACCACATAGCGCTCGTCATCGTAGCGATCGGGGAAGAAGGCGGCGTAGTCGAGCTCGGGATATCCCGCGCCAAACATATAGTCGGCCACCACGGTGCGCGGGCCATAGCAGGAATTGCCTGAAAGCGCTTGTGCTGAATTGGATGTCTTGAAAACAGCCTGGGCCATGGCAGGCGCGTAGAAGGTCGACTCGCGTCCCGTGCCCTTGAACACGCTGATGGTTTCGGCACCGTAAGTATCCCAGATCCTGCGGACTTCCGTTTCCAGGATATCGAGCGCCTCGTCCCATGTTATGCGCTCCCATTTATCCTTGCCGCGGTCCTCCTTGGCGCGCTTCATAGGATGCTTTATGCGGTCAGGATGATTCAAGAACTCTCCAAGAGCAAGGCATCTGGGGCAAAGCCTTCCCTCGGTAATTGGGTGATCGGGGTCGCCTTCCACTTTCACGAAGTTGCCCTCTTCGTCGGTGGTGATTATCAACCCACATCCAACCGGATGGCATCCGGGAGGCGACCATGCGCACGTTCTCGTATGGATCAGCCCATCTTCCTCGTATCGCCATTCCCTTGCATCTGCCATGAGCATTCCTCCTTCTTGCTTGGCGAGTTCTCCCTAGCAGGCCTTCAAGCTCGTCTCCTAAGTCCGAAGGCAAGCTTCGCCCAACCAGCCCAATGCAGGAGCGCCCACTCGATGGCGGGCGCTCCAAACGATGAATGTATCCTTCAGATTGGGAAGACCTGCATCGAATACTTCATGCACCCTATTGCTGCGGCTCGGTCTCCCGCTCTGCGACCTCGGCCTTCTTGGTCATCTTCTTGCCCTGGTCGGGGATGATGAACAGCAGCACGCTGCCAATGATGCAGAAGATCGCTGCGATCATGAAGATGGTGGGGAAGGTATCGGGATTCGCGCCACCAGCCAGGGGGATGGTAACGTTGGTCAGGAACACGGAGGCGCCGATCAGCAGGAACGTCTGCACCAAGCCCTGGGCCGTAGCCGCCTTCTCGCGACCGAACAGCAGCACGGGATAGGTGAAGATGATGCTGAGCAGATAGCCCAGCGACCAGCCGCCCAAGAAGTACACGACGTACATGGCAACGCCAACTGGCACTTGCCAGCCCAGGTAGATAACCACGGCAGTGACGATTGCATAGATTGCGATGACCACGCGGAACGACTTGATGGCACGCACGATGATGGGCGAAACCACGGAGCCCACGCCCATGCCGATGGTGATGGCCGTTGCCATGCCGCCAGCGGCAGCGGGATCGAGGCCCACCCTAGTCTGCAGCACAGCAGTGGTGAAGGCCATCAAGGGCACTTGGGCGGCCATGATGAACATGGCAGCAAGCGAAAGTATCCAAGCCCAAGGGCTCTTTGCGATATCTTTCAGTGTTGCCAGCACGCTGGGCTTCTCGATGCCCTCATCAGCATCCTGCTTGGCGATGGCGTCGGAAGAATCCTTGCCGAAGAGGAACCACATCACGGTGAACACCACTGCGATAACGGCAGTAACGGTGAAGGCGAACTCCACAGAGGGCATGAGGGAAGTAAGCCCGATGCCCACGGTATTGGCTACCGGCGTCGTGGTGGTGGTGATGCCAACTGCCAGTGCGATCATAGTGGGCGGGAACCAACCACCGATGATCTTCGATCTGTTCACTGCCATGAACAAGCCGGTAAAGCCCGAGAACATGTTCGCTATGTACTGCAGCTCGAACGAAGTGGAGAACACGCGCACGATCAGCGAGATCGAAACCACTATGCCAGCAATGAGCACGATCTTCCTGGTGCCGATCTTATCCGAGACAATGCCCGTGACGAATGCCAGGAACACGCCCAGAAGCTGCGAAGCCGAATAGATGGCTGCATATTGCTCTCCCGAGAATCCATAGTGCTCTTGGAACTGGATCGACATGCCTGCAAGCTGATTCTGCGCATACGAGGCGATGAATGCGCCCAACCAAACCAGTACGAGCACGATCCATGCCTGCACGCGATCGTTTTTGAGTGTAAACATGCGTTTTCCTTATCTGTAGTGGCTTTAATGCCAGGTTTGCAAATTGGCTCAAATGGATGAAGCCATTCTTCCAAGAAGGATGATTTCTCGTCGTTGAAACCATTCTTCTTGCTTCCAAAGGCCACGAGGGGAAAACGAACATGCGCTCTCCCCTCGCCAAGATTGCGAGCTACTCGCCTTCTTTGACCTCATACTCGAACTTCGTCTTGCACCACGGGCACTTCGTCGTGAAGCTGCCGAATTCTCGGCTCGTTACGATCTTGCGCAAGGGCTTGCCGCAGTTCGGGCAGACCTTTGGAGCTTGGTCAGCTATTTCCTTGATGCCTTCGACATCTTTCTGGTCAGGACTGTATGCCATGACGTACCTCCTTGCTTGTTACCGGTTCGAGGCGTTTCCCCTAAGGACCTACTTGATCTTCTGAGGCAGGAAGCAGGCAACGCCCTCCCCGCCCAGCTCGGCCATGCGCACGGGAAGCTCCTCCAGAGTGACGGCCTCCATGCACTTGGCCAGGCAGTGGTGCACGCATGCGGGCTTCTTGCCTTCGGCGATGCGATCGGCGCACAGGTCGCAGATCGAGGAGGGCACGGCAACGTAGTCCCAATACCATTTTCCCTCGAGCGTCTCGGGGCCGAACTCGGCCACCTTGATGCCCCACTGGTCGACGTCCTCGATGTGCTTCTCCTGGCGGCATGCGAGCTCGCAGCTATGGCAGCCTGTGCAGTACTTGTAGTCGATGAGCAATGCGTGAGTTGTCATTTAGCTTCCCCCTATTCGCCTTCATGTTTAGCTTCGTAGCTGAGAGGCGAAGGAGTACCTTTGGTCATGCTCTCAGGTCCACGGCTTGCTGGCGGCATGTACTCGGCCGGGTTCGAATCGCCTGCCTCGTAGCCGTCAACCTTGTAGATCTTGCACAGAACGTTCTTGTACGGAGCACCGTAGCCAAGCTTGCCAACCTTGTACATCGGGATCAGCTTGTTCACGTTCGACTTCCAAGTGCCGAAGAGGTTCGGAGCCTCGCCCTCCTCCTCGGGGTACCACCAGCCATGCGTTGCATGCACCACGCGCTCGGGCACCTCGTTGGACACGCGTGCGCGCTCGACGCACTTGCCCAGGGGATTCTCGATGCACACGTAGTCGCCCGCGTTGATGCCCAGCTTCTTTGCGGTCTTCGGATTGATGGTGACCAGCGGGTCGGGTGTCACGTTGCGCAGAGACGGGATCTGCCTATGCTCAGAGTGGAACGACACGAAGTCGCGGCCGCCCGTGGTGAGCACCAGCGGATACTCCTCGGCGATATCGGGCGTGCTGTAGGGGCTCATTGCAGGCTCCATGAAGTACGGCAACTCGTCTTCGCCGAAGTCGTCGTAGATCGACGAGCACACCTCGATCATCCCAGTGGGCGTATTGAAGCCCGGCTCGCCATCGGGGCGCAGCATACCCTTCTCGTACTTGCGGTACTCGAATGGTTGCTGGAAGACGCCCATGTCGCGAAGATCGTTGAAGTCCCAGTCGTACTGGGTGCGAATCTGGGCGTTGAAGAACTCCTCGGCGGTTTCCCACGGCCATGCCTCGGGATTGAGGCGCTTGCCCACGATCATGTCGATCTCGATGTCGGACTTCGCCTCGCCAGGGTCCACCGCTGCGTTCATGGCGCCCAGGAAGTGGGTGTTGCGACCGAAGTGCGGCAGCACCACGCCATCATGCTCGGCAAAGCCGCTCACAGGAAGGACTAGGTCGCAAAGGCCCATGATGGTCGGCGTCATGAAGCAGTCCTGCGCCGCGTTGAAGTCCATCTTCATCAGAGCGTTGTACCAGCGCTCCGGCTCGGCATACACCGTTGGCGAGATGGGGTTGGTCGCATAGAAGTAGGCCATATGGAACGCATAGGGCTCTTCGGTCTCCATAACCGTGAGCACCTCATCGGGATGCGCGAACGGGCCACAAGCGTAAGCAGGATGGTCTTCGCGCGCATCGATGCGCTTCTCCATGGTCTCGGAATCCACGTACTGTGCCGTTTCGAAGCGCCAACGACCCATGAAGCTGGAAGGCAGCGAGAGCGTGATGCCGCCAGGGACGTCCATGTAGCCGCAGATGGCAGCCAGAGCAAGAAGCGACTGGCCTGCCTGTGCGCCATTCTGCTGGGTGTCGATGGCAAGGCCCCACATGATCGAAGAGGGCGAATTCATCGCGAAGGCGCGCGCGGCACCGCGGATGGTGTCTGCTGGTACCCAGGTGATTTCCTCAGCCCATTCGGGAGTCTTGTCGGCAACGCGCTCCTTGAGCTCATCCACGCCGAACACCCAGTTCTCGCAGAACTCATGATCGTAGAGATCCTCGGTCAGAACAACGTTCAGGAGCGCAAGGCCCACTGCTGCGTCGGTGCCAGGACGCAACTGGATATGATAGGCCGCGCGGCTTGCCAGCCACGTGAGACGCGGATCGATCACGATCAGCTGCGAACCACGCTTCATGAGGTCAACGATGGCATGGCCATAGAAGCCATCAGGATTGGACTGCAGCGGGCTCTTGCCCCACAGGATGATGTACTTGGGCACCACGTAGCGCGGATCATCGTAGCGATCCGGGAAGTATGCCGCGTAGTCCAGCTCGGGATATCCCGCGCCTAGCAGGAAGTCGGCCACCACGGTACGCGGGCCATAGCAAGAACCACCCGACATCGAGAACGAGCAGTTCGGCGTCTTGAAGCAAGCTTGGGCCATGGGCGGCGCGTACAGCGTAGCCTCGCGACCGGTGCCCTGGAACAGGTAGATGGTTTCCGGGCCATAGTTATCCCAGATCTTCTTCACCTCGTATTCCAGGATATCGAGCGCCTCGTCCCAGGTGATGCGTTCCCACGTATCCTTGCCGCGGTCCTCCTTGGCGCGCTTCATGGGATACTTGATGCGGTCGGGGTGGTTCAGGAACTCGCCCATCGCCAAGCACCTGGGGCAAAGGCGGCCTTGGCTAATTGGGTGATCGGGATCACCCTCGACCTTCACGAAGTTGCCATCCTTGTCGGTGTAGATGAACATTCCACATCCGACGGGATGGTCTCCTGGAGGCGACCAGCCGCACGTGCGCACTCTAATGAGTTCGCCTTCCTCCTCTTTCCAACCAATCTTTTCTGCCATACAACCTTCTCCTTTCTTTTACTAGTGGCTCGCTTGCGAAGCAGACTCTCCCAAATCCTCGATCTTCACGCCTTTCGTCTCCCGCTTGATGAGCAGCTTGGTGAACAGCGCTGCCAGCGCCAAGGGGATCAAGAAGACGATGAGGACCGTGGTGAAGGCAGAGCCGCTCTGAAGCGCGCCGCCAATAACCATGGGGGTAATGAAGCCGCCTATGCGCGCAACGGTAGTAACGCATGCTTGCCCGGTGGCGCGAATCTCCGTCGGGTAGGCCTCGATCGTGATAGGGGCTGGGGTCATGTAAGCGTAATTGATGGCGAAGCCCATGAATATGCAGGCAGGAATCATCATGCCGCCGAAGCCGAAGAAAGCGGTGAACAGCACCGATATCGCTGCCAGCCCAAGCGCGACGTACGTGCTGCGGATGCGGCCCAGCTTATCAGCAGCCACTCCGGCAACCACGGCGCCCACGCAGCCGAGCAGGTTCATGAGCGTGGTATAGGCATAGCTTTGCGAAACCGAGTATCCGTTCGAGATCAGCACGGTTGGCATCCAGTTGGTAAGACCATACGAAAGCGAGCACGTGGTGAACGCAACCAGCCAGATGCCCAGCGTCACGCGCAGGTACTTCTTCGACACGATCTGACTCAGCTGGCCGCCTTTGACTGCTGGCGGAACAGCAATCTGGTCGGCAGAGTATCCGCCAGGTTTTGGATGGTCTAGGCTCGCATTGATCTTGTTCACGATGACCATAGCCTGCTCGGTCTTTCCCTTGCCCAGCAGCCATTGCACCGATTCGGGCATCACGAAATGCATGATGATGCCGTAGATGAAGGGAAACCCGCCAATCAGATAGCAGATGCGCCAGCCGAAATTGGGAACTACGAACATGGCGGTGAGGCCGGCAACTACCCAACCGAGCATCATGAAGGTCTTGGTGATGGTGACGTAGGCACCACGACTCTTCGACGGCGCATACTCCGATACGATCGTAACGCTCAGAGGGATTACCGCGCCTACGCCCACGCCCGAAAATATCCTGCAAAGCGCGAACATGTCGTACGAATGCACGAAGAAGATCGGCACGGTGAGTATCGCATAGATCATGATCGAGATATTCATCACATGCTTACGACCAAACTTGTCGGCAAGGTATCCAGAAAGGAAACCGCCGATAAGCATGCCCAGCAGACTGAACGAAGCCAAGCTACCCGTCTGCACGAGCCCAAGTTGCATCTCTTGAGTGATCTGGGGCATCGTAAAAGAGACGATCATGTAGTCGAATCCATCGAATACCATGGCCAATCCGACGAATATGAGAATCTTACGCGAGAACCGGCTGCCTCCAGGCTGCTCGAGTATCTCGGATACGTGCACCTTTCCCACTTGCGAGTACCTCCCGCCCTACGAGTCGAACACGCAATCGCATGCCACGCGAATGGGGCTTAGATGGGGATGCGCCCGCTTCCATGGCAAGCACATCCCCTTTGAGCAGCTAGATCTTCTGAGGCAGGAAGCAGGCAACGCCCTCCCCGCCTAGTTCGGCCATGCGCACGGGAAGCTCCTCAAGCGTTACAGCTTCCATACATTTGGCCAGGCAGTGATGCACGCATGCGGGCTTCTTGCCCTCGGCGATGCGGTCAGCGCACAAATCGCAGATCGAGGATGGTACGGCCACGTAATCCCAGTACCACTTGCCCTCGAGCATCTCAGGACCGAACTCGGCAACTTTGATGCCCCACTGGTCAACGTCCTCGATGTGCTTCTCCTGGCGGCACGCGAGCTCGCAGCTATGGCAGCCTGTGCAGTACTTGTAGTCGATGAGCAATGCATGAGTTGTCATTTTGCTTACCCCCTATTCGCCATGAATGGACTCGTAGCTCATGGGCTGTGGAGCACCCTTGGTCAGACTCTCGGGGCCCCTGTCGTCACGAGGCACGTATGCGGACGCTTCCTCGTTGGCGGCATCAGGGCTATCGACCTTGTATACCTTGCACAGGACGTTCTTGTAGGGAGCGCCGTAGCCAGTAACGCCAACCTTGTACATCGGGATCAGGCGATTGATGTTCGACTTCCAAACGCCATAGAGATTCGGAGCCTCGGCATCGTCTTCTGGGTACCACCAGCCATGTTCAGCATGGACAACGCGCTCGGGCACCTCGTTGGACACGCGTGCGCGCTCGACGCACTTGCCCAGCGGATTCTCGATGCACACGTAGTCGCCGTCGTTGATTCCCAGGTTCTTGGCGGTCTTCGGGTTTATCGTCAGCAACGGATCAGGATGGATGCTCCTCAGCGAAGGAATCTGCCTATGCTCGGAGTGGAATGACACGAAACTGCGGCCACCCGTGGTGAGCACCAGCGGATACTCTTCGTAGAGGTCGGGCGTGCTGTAGGGGCTCATGGCAGGCTCCATGAAGTAAGGCAGCGGATCCTCGCCGAAGTCGTCGTAGATCGACGAGCTCACTTCTATAAGACCGGTTGGGGTGTTGAAACCTGGCTCGCCATCGGGGCGAAGCATGCCCTTCTCGTACTTCTTGTACTCGAACGGCTGCTGGAAGGCACCGTATTCGCGAAGCTGCTCGAATCCCCAGTCGTATTGGGTGTGGATCTGCGCATCGAAGAACTCCTCCACGGAATCCCACGGCCATGCCTCGGGATTGAGGCGCTTGCCCACGATCATGTCGATCTCGATGTCGGACTTCGCCTCGCCAGGGTCCACCGCTGCGTTCATGGCGCCCAGGAAGTGGGTGTTGCGACCGAAGTGCGGCAGCACCACGCCATCATGCTCGGCAAAGCCGCTCACAGGAAGGACTAGGTCGCAAAGGCCCATGATGGTCGGCGTCATGAAGCAGTCCTGCGCCGCGTTGAAGTCCATCTTCAGGATTGCGTTGTACCAGCGCTCGGGCTCGGCGTAGCACGTGGGCGAAATGGGATTCGATGCATAGAAGTAGAACATGTGGAACGCATACGGATTCTCTGTTTCAAGGGTGGTGAGAACAGAATCAGGATGAGCATAGGGGCCCGTAGCGTATGCCGGATGCGTATCCTTGGCATCGATTCGCTTCTTCTCCACTTCGGGACCAACGAATTGCATGGTCTCGTAGGTCCAACGCCCGAGGAAGCTCGAGGGCAGCGCCAGCGTGATGCCGCCGGGGACGTCCATGTAGCCGCAGATGGCACCGATAGCCAAGAGAGCTTGGCCAGCCTGCGCGCCGTTCTGCTGGGTATCGATGGCCAAACCCCACATGATGGAGGATGGCGCATTGGTGGCGAAGGCACGTGCGGCTCCGCGAATGGTATCCGCAGGCACCCACGTGATGGGCTCGGCCCACTCGGGCGTCTTGTCGGCAACGCGCTCCGCCAGCTCGTCGAGACCGAAGACCCATTCGTCGCAGAATGCATGGTCGTAGAGGTCCTCGCCGATGATGACGTTGAGCATGGCAAGTCCGACAGCCGCGTCGGTGCCGGGGCGAAGCTGGATATGGTACTCAGCGCGGCTCGCCAGCCACGTGAGGCGCGGGTCGATCACGATAAGCTTGCTTCCGCGCTTCATCAGATCCACGATGGCATGGCCGTAGAAGCCATCCGGGTTGGACTGCAGAGGGCTCTTGCCCCACAGGATGATGTACTTGGGCACCACGTAGCGCGGGTCGTCGTAGCGATCCGGGAAGAACGCAGCATAGTCGAGCTCGGGATATCCCGCGCCCAGAAGGAAGTCGCCGATTACCGTGCGCGGACCATAGCACGAAGCACCCGACATCATGAAGGCGTTGTTCGGCGTCTTGAACACGGCCTGCGCCATGGGCGGCGCATACTCGGTAGCTTCGCGACCCGTGCCTTTTGAAACGTAGATGGCCTCAGGACCATAGGTATCCCATATCTTGCGGACTTCCGTTTCCAAGATATCCAGCGCCTCGTCCCAGGAGATTCTCTCCCATTTGTCCTGGCCGCGATCTTCCTTGGCGCGCTTCATGGGATACTTGATGCGGTCGGGGTGGTTCAAGAACTCGCCCATCGCCAGGCACCTGGGGCAAAGGCGGCCTTGGCTAATCGGGTGATCGGGATCACCCTCGACCTTCACGAAGTTGCCATCCTTGTCGGTGTAGATGAACATTCCGCATCCGACGGGGTGGCATCCCGGAGGCGACCAGCCACAGGTGCGCGTCCTGATGAGCTCGCCCTCCTCAACTCTCCATTCCTTATCCATTGCCATGCATCTCCCTCTCTTTCTCTCTCGCGTGCCGTTCCTCGGCCTTGATGGCCCAAAGCCGTCGAGCCTCGTCTTTCATGTCTTCCGTGAAAGGCTCACCGCATTTGCGACATGAGTTGAAGACAAGCTGATTGCGCCTTCCGCATTTAGGGCAGAAGATGAATTTTGGTTTGCAGTTGTCACAAGTAACGCGACAGCTCCCAAAGCACATGCTCCATCGCCTCCCCACTCAGAAGCGACGTGCTACTCGGTCGGCTTGGGAGCACTCGGCGCTGCAGGAGCGCTCGGTGCGCTTGGAGCACTGGGGGCTGCTGGCGCATTCGGAGCGCTCGGTGCGCCGAGAGCACTCGAAGCAGGCTCAGCCGCCGACAGGGAAGCTGGATCTATTCCCTCGAGACTCGTTTTGCAAAACGGGCATTTCTTAGGAAGCAATCCTTGGGTAACGTTGATCTTCTTTCCGCAGTTCGGGCATGCTGCCCCAACATTGGCTTCTGCGGGTCTAAAGCACATGAGGCTTCTCCTTTCCAGATATTCGAACCCATTTCGAGATGGCCTGAACAACTTGGATATGGATGTTCCCCTGCACGATCGTTGCAGGGAAGCCGCTAGGCCAAATCGCCTACGGTCAACACACTACGGATTGGGAGAAGACGCGCCTATTGGCGCTGACTACAACTTAGGGCCAAAATATTGGCGCGAACGTAGATGCAAGTTGAAAAAGGCCTCCTGAAGAGGCCTTGAGCAAGTATTCCAATGCGGCATGCACGCCAACTAAGGCACTCGGAGAGCATCTCGTGCGCTAGATGCTCTCCTCCAGCAGCAGGCGCTGGTAGTCCAGCACCATCCGCGAGCGCAGAAGAGGCGAGTCGAACGAGATGTCGAAGCGCTCCTCTATGCGCCCAATGTGATAGAGCACGGTATTGCGATGCGTGTGCATCATGCGACCCGTCTCGGTGGCATTGCGGCCATGAGAGATATAGGCCCAGATCATCTGGGCCAACTCGGTGCCCTTTTCGTTGTCCTCTGACACGATGTGGCTCAAGATGCTATCCCTGAACGCGAAATCCACGATGTCGGTATCGTGCCCTTCCGAGAGCACATAGAACTTGAGGGCATGCTCAAAGGGGAAGATGGGCACGTCAGTCTCGTCAATCAACGCCTTGTACTCGCGCATCACCGGCCCGCGCAGACCATAGGCGATGTTCGCTTCGTTGAACGCCTTGCCGAGGTCCTCGATCTTGGTGAACAGCTGCGAAGCGCCCGCCTGCACGCCAAAGGGCTTGAAGAGCACTTCCATAGCGTCGTTCCAGAGCTTGTTGCCGGACAAGTGCGATTCCCCTTCCAGCAGCGTGTAGCACAGCACCACCAAGCACCCCTTGCGCATGAAAGGATAGGCGTTGCCGCCATTGAGCCTCTTCGATTCCTCAACGATCTGCGAGCGTTGAATCTGCGGGATGCTCTTGTCGAAGGGAAGGTAGAGTACACGAAACGACTTCGCGTTCGGGATATCGGTGTTGCTCAGCTGCGTTGTAAGGTAGTCTTGCGTGACAGGCTTGCCATCGATCAGCGCCAGCAGCATGCGATGCCAGGGTGCCTCGAGGTTCACCGTGTTCTTCCAGAACTCGTTCGCCTCCATCACCACGCGCTTCGCAAATCGCTTGAAGAGGTCTATGTTGAGATCGATGCTTCCCTGATGGCACACCATCGTGGCATGGAAGAGGTAGCTGTCGTTAATGTACACGGGATAATGCAGCGTGGCGAAACCGCATTCGTCGTTCGGCTCCAGCACGATGGGCTCGCGCGATGCACCTGGCCGTGCCAGCACCTTCTCCACGAGCTGCGCAATGGTATATGAGTCGTAGCAGCCATCTTGCACAAGCTTCTGATACGACAAAGCGCCCTCAGGGGGCTCGATGTTGCGCGAGCAGGTTATGAGGTTGTAGCCCGTGTCGGTTATGCACACGAAGTTGCCCAGCGCATATTCGCTCACCTCGATCAGCTTGTCGAGGCTCTTGCGCGAGAACACCACGCGATCCATCTCCGTCTCCCAAATGAGGTAGCTGGTGAACAGCTCGTGGAGATATGTCGCATACTGCGAGAACCGCTTCTGCTGACGGATGACCAGCACGCGCGAGCGATAGTTGAACTCCTGCACCCAATCAGGCACTTCCTCATCGGCTGAAAGCGCTACGACGAAGGCTTCCTGGTTCCTCTTCAGCACGCCTTTGGCGAACTCCTTTTGGCAGAGCACCAGCACGCTCTGGTCATGTGCAAGGCCGTTGAAGACCTCATCGCCATATACGGGCTCGAACCATCGGAATAACCTACGCACGTTGCGGGGCTTGTATACCACCTGACAGCCTGAAAGCGCTGTGGTCAGCATGCTGTAGGAAATGCCGCCGAAGCTCGACGGCGTGATGCATGGCGAAGTTGTCATTGAAGAAGACCCCCTCCCCCGACGATTTCTAGTGATATTACCATCGAAATCGCCCAAATGGGCAGAAGTGGCGCGCCACTTGGGCTGCAAGCCCATAGGGTCAAGCTAGCATGGCGCAAGCGCGTCGGCCTCGTCCGAGATTCCCGGCGCCGATTGGACGGGCAACCACAACGTGAACGTACTGCCTTCCCCCAATGTGCTCTCCACCGAAACATCGCCACCATGATAAAGCGCGGCGTGCTTCACGATGGCAAGCCCCAGACCTGTGCCGCCCGTCTCCTTCGAACGGCTCTTCTCTGCCCGGAAGAAGCGCTCGAACACCTTATCCAGGTCGTCTTCGGGAATCCCTATGCCCTCGTCCTCAACGCGCACGAATGCCCGAAGCACCTCATCTTGCTTGCTTTGCCCCACCTGGACGCGTATGCGACCTCCCTCGTTCGAATAGCGGATCGCGTTCTCTATGAGGTTCGACACTGCCTGCTCTATCAGCGACTCGCTTCCGAACACAACGGCATTGGTTCCGTCCAGGCTCAAGCGCAGGCCACGTGCTTGAGCCAAAGGGCGCAGCTGATCGCATTTCACCTGCGCTATATCGAGCAAGCTCACGGGCATGCTCTCCCTTGCATCAAGCGACGATTCGTCCAAGCGCGACAACACCAGCACGTCGTTGATGAGCGCGCGCAGGCGCTGCGATTCCGAGTAGATGCGCTCGCCGAAGCCCTGCACGTCATCTTTGGCTACGAAGCCGTTCGCTATCATCTCTGCTGAACCCGAGATAACCTGCAATGGCGTCTTCATCTCATGGGATACGTTCGACGAGAACTCGCGACGCAGACCATCCGCGCGCTTCAATTCCTCGTTCTGTTGCATCAGCTGGCGTTGCTGGTCGCTTATCCGCTGCAAAAGGGGACGCATCTCCTCGTAAGCATCGATGGGCATCGGATCGTTCAAGTTGACCTTCTGAAGCGGTCGCATGATCCGTTTGGCGAGAAAGCGCGAGAGCACTACCACCAGGGCGGCTGCACAGGCAAGCAGTGCGCCAACCGGCAGCGCTGCAGTGCCAAGGAACGCTGCGAGCGAGAAGCGATCCTGGCTCACGCGGATAATCGACCCATCAGAAAGACGCTCGGCAACGTAAAGCGTGTCTCGGTCGAGCGTTTGGGAACGGCGAACCACCACGCTCTCCCCCGAGCCTTCGGCAGCCAGCACCTCGGGGCGCTCGGAATGGTCGCCCATCGGGGCATCCTGCATCGTCGTATCGAAGGCCACCACCCCTTCAGACGTGATGTAGGTGAAGCGCTCGGGACCAGGGAATTGGTCGCGCAGCAACTCCAAGCGCTCGTTGAAGGAGCACGGCTCGAGCATCTCGGCTGACGTGCGCGCCTTGGACACGAGCGTCTCCTCGAGGCGAGCCTCTTCTGTGAAATACGACATCATCACAATCGATACGGCCGTAGCCAGCACGGCCAGCAAGGTGAAAGCCAGCAAGGTGGCCAGAACGGTGCGTGATAGGCTCTTGCTCATGGACGCATCCGATATCCCACGCCTCGAACGGTCTCAAGCTGGCTGCCAGCCGCCTCGCGCGCACGTTCGAGCTTCTGTCGGAGCGTCTGAACATGAACGTCCACCGTTCGCGTTCCGCCGAAGAAATCGGAGCCCCATACCTGCTCGAACAACTGGGCACGCGTAAGTGCGCGACCAGCATTTTGCATCAGGGCATGGAGCAGTTCGAATTCCTTGAGCGTCAAGGATACGGGCACACCCTCGACCTGCACGCTATGAGCGTCGACGTCAAGAACGATTGGACCAGCTTCCAGCTTATGATTCGAGGCAGTTGCATCGATGCTTCGCTGCGAACGGCGCAAGAGCGCATTCACGCGCGATACGAGCTCGAGCATCGAAAACGGCTTCGCAAGGTAGTCATCGGCTCCCGCATCGAGCCCGTTCACCGTGTCGAGCTCGGTTCCCTTGGCGGTGAGCATCATCACCGGCACGTTCGAGAGCCGCTCGCTTCGACGGATGCGGGAAAGAATCTGAAGGCCGTCCGTACCTGGCAGCATGATGTCAAGCAGCACGAGGTCAGGCACAGCACGCTCGCACGCATCGAAGAACTCTTCGGCATCGAGCAATCCCACGCCTTCGAGTCCCGCATGGCTGAGGGCATAAAGGGTCAGATCGCGAATGTTCGCGTCGTCCTCGACATAGTAGATGATAGATGGCTTGTCGTTGCCCACTGCAAGGCTCCAGTTCTCTTCTCCGCTCATTTGCCATTCTATCCGACAAGAGTCGACGCAAGGCCAGGAAGCGCATGCCCGACTCCACACGAGCATACGTTTCGCAAGCAAGGGCATGGTAATGAGAATGTAAAGTTTGGGTAAAGCGCGCCTGTCTCATTCGAAGGCGTGCTGTAATGGTTAAGTAGATGCAAAGCAACATGCGCTGGTTCGTAGGAGGGGATCTCGAGAACATGTGGGTACCCTTTGCCCTGGCTTCCGCCATCTTCGCTGGCCTAACATCGGTGCTTGCGAAGGCCGGCGTGCAGAACATGGACTCCAACCTTGCCACGGCCATTCGTACCAGCGTCGTCTTCGTGCTCGCATGGCTCATTGCCGCGGCCACGGGCACTCTTCCCGCGCTGCCCACCCTCTCTGTGGAAACCTGGACGTTCCTGGTGCTGTCGGGTCTTTCCACGGGAGCTTCTTGGCTTGCATATTTCCGCGCCCTTCAGCTGGGCGATGTGAACAAAGTGGTGCCTGTCGACAAATCGAGCATCATCCTCACCGTGCTGTTTGCCTTTGTCTTCTTAGGAGAGAGCGTCACGATGCTCAAGGTGGTGGGGCTCATGGCCATTGCTTTCGGCACGTGGCTCATGATAGCAACTGGATCAAAGGAGACTAATGCAGAAACCGATGGCGCCCAGCCGAGCTCCAGTCGCAGCTCTTGGCTCTTCTTCGCCTTGGCATCGGCAGTGTTCGCCGCTCTCACGTCTATCTTGGGAAAAGTTGGCATCGAGGGCGTAGACTCGAACTTGGGTACCGCCATTAGAACTTCGGTTGTCTTGCTTTTAGCATGGGCGATCGCGCTTGGCCGCAAAGGCACCTCACCTTCCACGCGCATATCACCGTTCGAGCTTGCCATGCTCGTCTTATCGGGAATCGCCACGGGCGCCTCGTGGCTTTGCTTCTATCATGCACTCCAAATAGGGCCAGCTAGCGGTGTAGTGCCCCTCGACAAGCTCTCGGTCGGATTCGCAGTTCTGTTCGCATTCATCGCATTCGGGGAGCGATTGTCCAAACGCTCTCTCGCTGGCCTTTTCGTCCTCATCTTGGGAACCGTGCTTATGGTGCTCTAGCGCATCCTCGCATAAAGCCAAGTTGTTCCGCACCACGCGATATTCAAATATGTTTTAGGCATTTGCCCATCGCCCATACGTGCCCATGCATATAGAATGAACTTGGATTCATTATTACTCGCGAAAGGTAGCAAGCGATGAGCATGCTCGCAAGAAACGATCGAACGATTGCATGTCGGCCCACCTCTGCCTTCTTGGCGCTGCTTCTCTGCATTGCGCTTACCCTGCCTGCAAGCTTCGCATTCGCAGCGCAAGGCGGTGGCGCCTCTTCGAGCGCAGGCATGAACGACGACGCCACTGAAAACTCACAGACCAAGAACGTACGAATCGGCTACTACGACGAGAACCCCGCCTTCCAGAGCGGCAGCAACGATACCGACCGTAAGAGCGGCTATGCCTACGATTATCTTCAAGGAGTCTCGGCAGTAGCCAACTGGAAATACGATTATCTCTATGGCACAAAGCAAGAGATGCTCGATGCCTTGACAAAGGGCGATATTGACATGATCGCCGGCCTGACCGAAGCCGAGGCTTACGCCAATGGCCTTCCGATTTCCGAGAAGGACATGGGTCTCGAGGATGAAACCGTCTACTTCGCCGTATCGCCTTATCGCCCCGACATCCTTGCCGACCTCAATGCCGCCCAAGAACGCATACTCACCACTTCTCCCCGCTTCACCATAGAGCTATTGCAAAAGTACTACTCGCACGAAATAGCAGACCAGAGCCTCACTGCCAATCAGAAGGCATACCTTCAAAGCAAGCAGCTTCTCAAGGTTGGTTTCGTCAAGAACAATCTCCCCATCTCGGGAGCCTCATCCGACGGCGAGCCCTTGGGCGTGACGCGCGTCCTCATCGAGGACATGAGGGAATTCATCTCGATTGACATACAGACCGCGCCATACGACACGGTCGAAGACATGCTCGCAGCACTTCAGGAAGGCCAGATCGACATCGCTTTTCCTGTGTATTCCGATCTGTGGGTCTCGGAGGTGAACCATCTCATCCAAACGCATGAAGTGGTCACCGAGCGTGCTGTCGTTGTCTATAAGAACGCTTATCGAGAAACCCTCGTGGACTCCATCGGCATTTGCGAAGACGGCTTGCAACAGCGCGTGTTCGTAGAAGCAAACTATCCCAATGCCAAGATTACCTCGTACAAGACGCGCCAAGAGGCCTTCGAAGCGCTCGCGCGTGGCGAAGTGGAATGCGTCATGGGCGCATCGAGTGTTCTAACGCGCTTCCTCACCGACCATGACGAGTTCGAGAACTTCAACACAGCCTTCCTCGACACCACGCAAGCCTTTACCATGGCTGTGAAGCAGAGCGACGGCATGCTTGCCGGCATCTTGAACAAGCTCGTGAACCAGCTTGAGGAATCGTCGATCACCGCAGCTCTCGTCCAGTATGCAAGCGCTGAGGGCACCTATTCGATCATGGGATTCATCAGGCACAATGCCGTTATGGTTATCTCCATCCTAGCACTCTTCTTCGTCATCCTGCTTGCTGTGTTCTACATCTATCGCAAGAAGACGAGGGCCCACAATCGCGAGCAAGAGCGCAACCGCATCGCCCTCGAAGAGGCGCTGAAAGCCGCCAATGCCGCAAATGCCGCCAAGAGCACCTTCCTCTCCAGCATGTCGCACGATATCCGCACCCCCATGAATGGAATCATCGGCATGACATCGATTGCCATGGCCAATATCGACGACAAGGAGAAGGCTCTTGATAGCCTGCGCAAGGTGAGCATATCAAGCAAGCATCTCCTTGCGCTCATCAACGACATCTTGGACATGTCCAAGATCGAATCAGGCGAGATCAGCCTTAACGAAGAGGTAGTGGACCTGCCACAGCTCATGAACGAGCTCGTTACCGTGAGCAAGCCGCAAGCCGATGCGAAGCACCAGGAATTCAATGTGCGCGTTCAAGGCCTCGCACACGAGAAGGTGATAGGCGATAGCCTTCGCATCCAACAGGTGTTCATGAATCTCGTGGGCAACGCCGTGAAGTACACGCCTGAAGATGGGACCATAGACATCACGCTCGCCGAAGTGCCTTCCGTGGACCCCAAGCGCATCTGCCTTAAGTTCACCGTGCAGGACAATGGAATAGGCATGTCGGAAGAGTTCCTCCCCCACCTGTTCGAGCCGTTCTCGCGCGAAGAGGCGAAGTCGAGCGCCACCGGTGGTCAGCAGGGAACCGGATTAGGCATGGCAATTGTGCGCAACACCATTCGCCTGATGGAAGGCGACATCGACGTGGAAAGCCAGCTTGGCAAAGGGTCGAAGTTCACCGTAACGTTGTTCCTGAAAGCCTGCGATAGCGACGATCTTGCATTGGGGCATATGCACGGCACGCGCATCCTCATCGTCGATGACGACGAGGCCGTTTGCGAATCGGCTGTCCAGTTGCTCGAGGAAATGGGCATGCACGGCGAATACGTGCTGTCGGGACAAGAAGCCATCGATCGCCTGATCAAGAACCAAACCGAGGATGATCAGATTACTGCCGCGTTCATCGATTGGAAGATGCCCGATATGGATGGCGTTGCCACCACCACGCTCATCCGCCAGAAGGTGAGCGCCGATATGCCTTTGATCATCATCTCGGCCTACGACTGGAGCGACATCGAGGAAGAGGCTCTCTCGGCTGGTGCGAATGGGTTCATCGCAAAGCCGTTGTTCAGGTCGCGCATAGTGAACCTGTTCCTGGAACTCCAGCATGCCTCAGACCCCGATAGCGACATATCGCTCGAAGAGATTGCCGACGATGCGCACTTCGCCGGAAAGCGCGCCTTGATGGCCGAAGATAACGACCTCAACGCCGAGATAGCCATTGAGATACTCGGCATGACGGGTCTTCAGATCGACCGCGCAGAGAACGGCCAGTTGGGCGTAGAGGCTTTCGAAAGCCATGAACCAGGCTACTACGACTGCATTCTCATGGACATCCAGATGCCTGTGATGAACGGCTACGAGGCAACCAAGCGCATCAGATCGCTCGACCGCGAAGATGCGAAGAGCATTCCCATCTTTGCCATGACCGCCGACGCCTTCAACGACGATAAGCAAGAAGCCTTGGAGGTTGGCATGAACGAGCATTTCGCAAAGCCTCTTGATTTCGAGTCGGTCATAAAGGTGATGAAGGGCTATCTGGGTTAGCAGGGCAGTTCAGATCTGCTTGCAAGTTCACCATCGCTGCTTTCCTTCTGCCATGACGATTGGCTGAAATCGTCATTTCGTCAACCGATTGCTTGAGTACCGTAAACACCGTTGTTTCGCCCAAGAGCCGAATGCTCCCAAACTCGATAATTCATTCAATCGGGGATTCAACGGGAGAAGGGGTGAACATGGATACTACAAGCATGAGCAGACGCTCTTTTCTGGCCGGGTCCGCAGCAACAATCGGTGCAGCTGCGCTCGTAGCGAACGGCACTACTGGCATCAAAGCAGCGCATGCGCTTACCGAAGGAGCACCGCTGGGTGGTCAATGGGTGCGCACCACCTGCTCCCCCAATTGCACGGGTGCTTGCGGAATGGAAGCCTGGGTAGCCGACGGCGAGGTTAAGATGATTCGCCAAGCAGCAGACTACCCTTACGAGCATTACAACCCGCGCGGTTGCCTCAAAGGGCTTTCAATCAACACCATGCTCCATGGCCCCGATCGCCTTACCGCGCCGCTCGTGCGCACCGAAAGCGGCGAGCAGATCGAAGTGGATTGGGATACCGCCTTGGATGCCGCAGCAAAGCAGCTTCGCGACATCATGGATAAGTACGGTCCCGAATCCATCGGCGTGATTTACCAGGTGCAAGGAACAGGGCATATCCAAAAGGGCGCACTCGTGCGCATAGCCAACACATTCGGGTGGTCAGTCATCGGCGGATACGAGCTGAACGGCGACCTTCCCATGTTCTGGCCCGAGACGTTCGGTTGCCAAAGCGAGGAGCTCGAATCGTATTGCTGGGAGGATTCGAAGCTCACGCTCATCTTCGGTTCGAACATCATGGTTACGCGCATGCCCGATGCTCATTTCCTTAGCTATTCACAGGAAAACGGCGGTCGTGTCATCTACTTCGACCCCAACTACTCTGCCTCGGCCGAGAAGGCTGACGAATGGGTGCGCATCGCACCCGATTCCGATGGCGCATTCGCATTGGCCATGGCACGCACCATCGTAGACGAAGAGCTATTCGACGAGCACTTCATGCGCACCTACACCGATGCTCCTCTGCTGGTGAACCTCTCCACGGGTAAGCGCATCTTGGCCGATGAGGTCGAAGGTCTCGCAGCCGTATCCGACATTCCCGAGTATCGCACGAGCTTCGTTGCCTTCGACGAAGCCTCCGGTGCGCTTGTCGCCACCACTCCGCTCGAGCTGCCCGACAACGCTTTTGCACTGAAGGGCACTTACGAAGTGCCGCTCAAGGACGGTTCGACCGTGCAAGCGAAGACGAGTTTTCAACTGCTGACCGAGCAACTTGAGGAATACACGCCCGAACGCGTTGCCGAGATATGCAACATTCCCGCTGACGACATCGTTCGCATTGCCCGCGAAGCCGCCACGACAAAGCCGATGCACATCATCTTTGGCGGCGGCACGCAGCAGTGGTACCACGGCGACTTAAAGGGCCGGGCCTGCGCGCTGGTTGCCTGCCTTACCGGGAATGTTGGCACGCTTGGAGGCGGCATATCAACGTATGTGGGCCAGTACAAGACGCGCTTCAATACGGGAAGCTGGATGTCCCCTGAAGGTGCCATCAAGAACTCGTGTCCCTTCCACTACTGGGTAAACGGACCCACGCCGGAGATGGCTGCCAAGTATCCCAAGAACGGCTTTAAGGCCATAGTAGTTGGATGGGGAAACCCGCTCGAGCAGCACAATGTGGCCAACTGGCTGCGAAACGCCTACGACACAGGCGAGCTCGAGGCACTCATATGCATGGACTTCCAAAAGACGCTCACTGTTTCTCGGTCTACCGTAGCATTGCCATCGGCAAGCTGGTACGAGAAGACGGAGCTCACCACCACGCCGCTTCACCCTTACGTGCAGCTCCAGCAGCAGATCGTGGATCCGCCAGGCGAAGCACGCGAGGAGATATGGATCCTCACCGAGCTCGCCAACCGCATCGACCCCTCCAAGGAAAGCCTATGGCCCCGCTTCGCACCAGAGGATTCCGAAAAGCGAAGCGACGAAGTGCTTGCGCTCTTGCTAGAGAAGGGCGGTCCCACGATTGACCACCTTACGCCCGAAGAGCTGCGCAAAGGGCCCGGAAAGCTAGCGCACGCCAACCCTGGCGAGAAGAAAATTCCCTTCTGGGAGCAAGTGAACGAACGCGTTCCGTTTCCTACGGTGTCGCGTCCTAACCCCATAGAGGTAACGGCCAAGTTCGTGCGATCGGGCCGCATCGAGTTCTATCGCGACGAGGATATTTTCTTGGAGCTTGGTGAACAGCTTCCTTGCTACAAGCCGCCATTCGAAGATACCGAATACAAGGCCGATCCCGAGGCACGCGAGAAGTATCCGCTTGGATACACCACGCGCAATAGCGCCTTCCGCGTGCATGCCACCTACGTGAACAACCCGTTCATGCTGGAGATGCAAGACAACACGCCCAAAGTATGGCTCAATCCCGAAACGGCTGCCGAACGCGGTTTGAAGGATGGCGATTGGGTGGAAGTCTACAACAGCCGCGGCACCGTGCAAGGCCAGCTCACGGTGGACCCTGGCGTATACCCCACGCAATGCATCTTCGATCAAGGTTGGTGGTCGCACTACGATAACGGCACCAGCTACAACTCGCTTATCTGGCCCTGGATCAACCCTACCAATGAAGTCTATTACGTCGTGAGCGTTTGGTCACCCAACATGGCTTGGAACGAAACCGCATGCAACGTGAGGCTCTGCAACGGCGGCAAGCCGGTCATCGTCGAAAACACGGGAAAGAGCAAAGCTAATGGAGTAGCCGACGCGAATCCCGTCGAATACGGGAAGGAGGCCTGATCATGAGATACGCCATGGCAATCGACCTGAGCCGCTGCATCGGATGCCGTACCTGCGCCGTCGTGTGCAAGGCTTTCAACTCGCAGCCCCAAGGCATCTGGTGGAATCGCGTGTTCACCAGCGGCACTCCTGAATACGACGTTGCCGTTCCCGTTAATGACCAGCTTCGCATGGAGTTCGTGCCCATTAGTTGCCAACATTGCACGAATGCGCCCTGCGAAACGGTATGCCCCACCCAGGCAACTTACATCGATAAAGATACGGGAACTGTCTTGGTCGACTACGACCGCTGCATCGGATGTCGCATGTGCGCAAGCGCTTGTCCTTACGGTGTGCGTCAATTCAACTGGGGCAAGCCTGCCACCATGGTGGGCTTGGATGGATCAAGCTACAGTTATGGCTATCCCAACGACTATCGCGACGATGGGCATCTTGTCTACACGCAGCATCGCCCCGAGGGCGTCATGGAGAAATGCACCTTCTGCGCGCAGCTCACCTCGCAAGGGCTCGACCCGGCTTGCTGCTCCGCCTGTCCCGGCAATGCGCGCATATTCGGCGACATGGACGACCCCACCTCGAAGATACGCACCTATCTCGAGGGCAAGGAGACCTACACGCTTGGTGACGAATACCACACCGAACCGAATGTGTACTACCTCGCATCGCGCAAGGTATCGCAGGTGAATCAAATCCCTGCGACGAGCGACGGGAAGGAGGCCTGATCATGGAAAATGCGAACTCTGCCAAAACGATGCGCATAATTGGCGTAGTGGGCATAGCTGCTCTGGTGTTCGGTTTCGCGGGCTGGGCGATGCAACTTGGCGACGGTTTGCTTGCCGGCTCTGCCATGACGGACATCTTCCTTTGGGGGCTCATGATTGCGCTATTTGCTTTCATGGTTGGCTTCGGAGCTGGCTCGCAGCTCATTGCCTCGCTCATTTACCTAAGTGGCAAAGACGAGCTAAAACCACTTGCGCGCATTGCCGCAGCTTGTGGCCTAGCTTGCGTCTGCGCTGCTGGCGTTGCCATTCTAGCCGACCTCGGTGCCGTGCGAAACATCATGGCAATGCTGATCGGCCTCAACCTGCGCTCGCCTCTTGCTTGGGACATGATTGCGCTTTCGGCCTTCATCGTGGTGTCCATCGTGCAGCTCATTTTGATTGCTCGCGGTGCCCGCAGTGCTCGCGTTTGGGCCATCCTTGCTGGCATATGCGCAATCGTTTTACAAGTAGTTGAAGGCTTGCTGTTCTCTACCCAAACAGCCCATGCATGGTGGGCAACGCCTCTCATGCCCATCGATTTCCTGGTGGTGGCATTCGTCAGCGGTAGCGCCCTCATGTTGCTCATAGCGTGCGTAGGTGGATATGGTCGCACGCCCATTGCCAGGCTCGGACGCCTCTGCGCAGCTGCCATTGCCATTCATCTTGTTTTGGCATTATGCGACCTCGCTCTCGTTGCCTTCGAAGGCACGCCCACGTCAGCAGGCGTTCTTGGTGCCATTCAGTCGAATCTCCTGCTATACCTCTGCGAACTCGTTCTTCCCGCAATAGCGATGATTTTGCTATTCGCAAATGGCAAGAAGGGCAAGCTATCGTTCGCCATAGCTGCAAGCGTCCTTGCTATCGTTGGCATCTTCGCGCATCGACTCATGCTCTTGTACCCTTCATACAATGCGCCTTCGCTCTATCTGACGCTTTCAGGTACAAATGCCGTTACCGGGCCCTACCCCATCTCGACCGGCCGCTACCTCGACTGGAATCAAACATTCGCGCTGAGCACTCCGTATATGCCCGCCGGCACGGAATGGCTAGCAGGACTTCTGCCCATCGGCTTCGCCTTGATTGCAACCATCGTGCTCTTGTGGCTCATGAAGAAGCTCAGCCCACAAAAATAGCCCCAACGCCGATAGCTGCCTGCACGCTGGCAGCTATCGGCCGCGCGCAGGCACTTTGAACGACGGGTTCGAGAACATGGCGACTTCGTCGGGTTTTGAGCCTCACCGGCGCGGCACTGCTGATTCCCCGCAGCAGGCGGCACTAACGAATCGATCAGCAGCATTTGCTATAGTGATTTCATGGCCAAACCGAAGGACAAGCGGGCAAAGATACCACGCCCACCAGAAGCGAGCTCGGAAGCAACGCACAAGGTGATGCAGGCGAACAAGCGCAGCAACACCAAGCCAGAGCTGATCATGCGCCAACGACTGCGCGAGGTTGGGCTTACGGGATACCGCTTGCAGTGGAAGGTACCCGGGCGTCCAGACATCGCATGGCCTGGCAAGAAGGTATGCCTGTTCATCAATGGCTGCTTCTGGCACAGATGTCCTTATTGCAACCTCCCCTTGCCCAAGAGCCATGTGGATTATTGGGTGGTCAAGTTCGAGAACAACCAACAGCGTGACGCACGCAACTTGCGCGAGCTCGAAGAGGCTGGCTGGAAAGTCCATGTGATCTGGGAATGCCAGCTCAAGAAGAAGACGATCAATCAAACGCTCCAAGAGCTCCTTCCCCAGCTCGCCGTTGAGCTCGATAAGCCGCTTTCCAAAACACCCCTTCCGTAAGCACATTTCCCATCAGAGCACCGAGTGTCCGCAGTCCGGCTCGCAGCATGAGCCGCTGCCGTTTCAGGAAGAGTTAAGACGCCGCATCTACAATGCCAGCATGCAGGACAACCAAGGAGGTACAATCATGAGTTGGCAAAAGGTGCGACCCATCGTAGACATCATGTTGGGAGCCATGCTCGTCTTCGAGATGTTCTACATGCTCACAGGGAACTTCTTGCACGAAGTTGTCGGTGCTTTGTTCTTCGCTACGCTAATCGCGCATATCATTCTTTCAAGGAGCACCAAAGCGATGCAGAGAACGATGATCAGAGCCATTCTAGCCTTCTGCTTAGGCGCGATACGA
>CANOHY010000017.1 GCA_947565915.1 uncultured Eggerthellaceae bacterium
GGCGGCGCTCCTTGCGCGGGAGGGCCTTGGGCGATGCGGCCAGGATGCGCCGCTTAACGTCGTCCCACGTGCCGCCCTCCAGCTTGTCCGTGAAAACCACCAGCTGGCTGTAGGCGTTCTGATGGCGGATGATCGCAAGCCCCGGGTAGCGCCTCTGGTCCTCTACCACGTCGTGGACGTCGGCATAGGAATCGGCGAAGACCCTGTCGTGAGAGCCCTTCAGGATGCGATCCGGGAGGAACGCCCCCGAGAAGGACACCTCCAGCTTGACATTCTGGGGAACGTTCTTATACCGCGGGAACAGCCCCGGAATCCAGTCGTAAGCTAGGGGAGCATTGAACCTATCATTAAAAATGAAAGCATCGCCAAAGGGCAGGTAAAACAGAGAGTAGTTCCAAAAGAAGAAAGGCCACTCATCAGAAGATGCCAGCCGGTCTGGAACATTGTAGCCAAGAGGGTTTTCCATGTCACAGCTATGCAGTCGCTCGAAGACAACGCGAGTCTTCGCGCTCCATCTCTTCGTGCCCCACATGGGACGTCTGATTCCCGCAACCATAGTCACGCCGAGCAAGATATACCTAACGCAAACGAAGCCCAACAATATGAAGAGCACCTGTAACCATACAATCTGATCGTCAGACGAGAAGATGATGCCGAGGATTAGTACATACAGGAACAGCATGATGCTGCAGGCTATGATGAACCACCAACCTGCTTCCCATTCATGGGGTCTCATGAAAAGTCTCACGTAATTCCTGAACGCCTGCTCGTCGAAGGCGCCCTCGAAACGGATGGCGCTGCCTTGTTGCCAATCGCAGACCATGCCTCTCCATCACTTCCACGCCGCTTTGCGGGACTTCGGGCGCTTCGGGCTTTTGGCGTATTCCTCCAAGAGCGCGACCAGCTCGTCAGGGTCCATGCCCTGAAGCTTGCTCTTAAGGAAGGCTGCAGCCGGCACGGCCTTGTAGTGGTCCTCGTCTTTTCTCGTGTTGAGAGGACTGACTAGTGCCCTAGGAACGAACAGACACCCCACTATCACGAGGTCACCAACCTGCCGAACCCAGCGCACTTCCTGCAGTGGAGCGACAATCTCCCTGCGAAACGTCGTGAAGCTCAAGGCATCGCCGATGACCTGAAAGCGGAATCGCCTGTCGGGATCATCTGGCCTGAGCCCAAGCGCTTCCGAATACATCTTCAACAACACGTTGGTTTGGTAATCGGTTCCCCAAAAGGCAGGCTGCTTCTTTGCGAGAGCAAAGATTAGAACTGGAATCGCCCAAATGATTATGAGCTCCAGCACCAATACATAGCCAGAAGGTCCACAGATAACCCAAATGGCAGGATATATTGCGAAGCAAACTATCGATACGACTATTAGAATGCATCTCAGCTTGCCCCTCTTCGACATGTAGTCCGATGTTGCCACATAGACTAGGAAATCATCATCGGTGAGAATGCCATCGCATCGGGTGCGCGCCTCTTGGCCATCAGTAGATTGCATAGTAGAGGTCATCCTTCCATCTGTAGACTTGGCCACTATCCCTTAAGCTACTGCTTAACGAGTCAACGGCAATTCCACCAAACAAACCTATAGCTGCACCAACGACCGCGCCGACGGGGCCGCCGATAGCAGCTCCAACAAAGAAGCCGACGGCTGCGCTACCTGCTTGTGCCCCCATCTTCGCGGCACCGAAAGCGCCTTCAACTATCGCATCCGTTTGAGCGCGTTCAGGAGTAACATTGGGATTATTCAGCGCATCATATACATTTCCGATAGTGAAAACCCCTTCTACGGCAACTTGCACGACTACAATCCTCTTGCCTGCAAACGTGAGCGCCTTGTCGGTCTTAGCGAGCTGGTTCACGGTTGTGAGCGAGCCTGTTGTAGAATGAGCTTCCTCATACCATCTAGATGCATTGGCAATCTGAGCATCGGCCAGGAAAGCTGACGTAGCCTGGCTGCCACCATTGAGAATCTCCTTTACTTCTGGGTTTATTGATGGCTCAGGTGCCATCTTGCCCATATGGTCGTACTCGTCGCAGTACTTCTTTGCCGCCTCGCGACTTATCCATCCGTTCTTGTACCAAACCATGGCCATGTAGGACCTCTCGAGCCCAGCTGGCATCGCCGCTAGCTGCTGCTCGTAGCTCGGCTTCTGGACGAGCGGCTGCATGGCTTCCGAGACGTAGTTGATGAGGCTGCTCGCGATGCCGCTCGCCAAGGATTGGCCCGAGCCCTTGGAAGGCGTAAGGGGACCGCCGAAGAGGCTATCGTTGCGCTGCTGCATGTAGCGCATGCCCTTCTCCATGCCCATGAAGTCATCGAAAACACCGTGCCCCGTGGGGTCGATGGCGTTCACCGGGTCGCCCTCGGCGTAGGCGTAGCGGTTCCGGGAGGCGGGATCGGCTGCTCGTCCCAGGTAGGTGTCCTGGCTCGCGAACGAGAGGGTGGCCGTCACGAGGAAGCGGGCCCGCAGGTAGACCAGCCCCGTGGCGGCGTCCGCCTCCTCCCCGTTCCAGCCGCGGGATGGAAGCGTGCCCGTCATGTCCTCGATCGTTCCCGTGACGCTGAACGCAGCGATGCCCACGAGGCTGCCCGACTCGTCGAGGGCAGCGGTCACCGAGCCGCGCCCGTCGAAGGCGTAGGAGGTCGCGCCCTCGGCAAGGGGAAGCGCGGAGAAGATGCCGGACTGGGATTGGGGCAGGCCACGGGTCTCGACCGAGGAAGCGGCGCTATTCGCAGACGGCTCGGCTACAGCCGACATCAACGAGAAATCAGACTGGGCTTCCGCGGCAACGGGGTCGAGCAGGGCCGTCAGGTCGTCCCCGCCCGCATCGAACAGGTAGAGATGGTCGCTCGTCGCGCCATCCTCTCCGACGGTCGCAAGGGGCTGGGCAACGTCGCTCAGGGACGTGCTCGCGTAGGCCCGCTCGTCCATGCCCACGATCACGCCGCCGCTTGCAAGCTCGCCTGCGATCGAGGATACCGGGGGCTCTCCTGCCCCCAGGCCGCCTGTGGCATCGTCCGACAGGTCGTCGGCATCGAGCTCGTCCCTGCCGCGCCCGCGCCCGCGCGCATGCCACTTGGAGGCCAGAAGCTGCAGGAGCGCCCCCGATGCAGCAGGATTCGCTATACCTAAGGACCCTGCGAACCCCGAGCAGAGCGCGAGGGCCAGCGGTGCCAGCCCATCGCCCAGGTTGGGAAGCGCATCGGCGACGCCCTCCGATGCCGACACCCCGCCTTGGGCGACCGCCTCCTCGCCCACGCTCGCCTGCCAGACGCGGTTGCCATCCCCGTCATAGGCAACTCCGAGGGCGAGCGCGTCTCCCCTCATCACGGCCGTCAGGCGGTTCTCGAGCCCGTAGGAATAGGTGGTGGTGGCGTCATCTGCTTCGCGAGTCACCAGATTGCCCGCATCGTCATAGGCATACGTGCTCTTCTCGCCATCGGTGGTGGAGCTCGCAAGCCTGCCATCTGCGTCATAGACGAACGTGGCGTGGTAGGCGCCCGCTCCCGTGCGGGAAGCCTCGACGCGGTTGCCCGCCGCATCGTATGCGAAGCTCTCCTGGTAGGCGCCATCGGGACCTGTGCCCGCAACCGTGGCAAGCCTCCCGGCATCGTCGTAAGCGAGCTCGCGGCTGCCCTCGCCGAGCCCTTCTGCCTGCCACTGCTCGCGGGCTATGCGCCCCGCGCCATCATAAGAATACGCGTAGCTCGACACGGGATCGCCGTGCGCATCGAGGCTCTCGACCGAAGATATCCGCCCGAGGCCATCACGTTGCCATGAGGTGGAGGACCCGTCGGGGCGAGCGACGGATGCGGGGCGGCCCTCCGCGTCGCAGGAGATGTTCCAACTACCCGCATCGGTTGAGATGGATGCGGGGTTGCCAGCGACGTCGTAGGAATAGCGGGCCACCTTGCCATCTGGGTAGGCGACCGACGACACGCGCCCGTCGCCGTTGTATGAGTAGGCAAGCCTCCTGCCCGCACCGTCCGTCTCGGACGCTATGCGCCCTGCTCCGTCGTACTCGCGCATGTAGGTTCCCGTCCAGTCACTGCGCGAGGCAAGGCGACCCTCACCGTCGTAGGTGTAGCCCACCTCTGATCCAGGCGATGCGGGGTAGGACTTCGAGGTCAGGTTGCCCTCGCCGTCGTAGGCGAAGCGCGTCTCGGTGCCTGCGCCATCGACGTAGGAGGTCGGCCGCCCCGCGGCGTCCCGGGCGATCCTCTCGGTTGCGCCCGTCGGCGAGGTGACGCTCGTCAGGTTGCCGAGGGCGTCGTAGGCGTAGGAGGTGGTGGCGCCGAGCGCATCGGTGGCGCTCGCGACGTTGCCGAGAGCGTCACGCTCGTAGGTGGTGCTGCCCGCGCCGTCAGTGACCGAGGCGATGCGGCCTGCGGCATCGTATGAGTAGGTGGTGGGCTGGGATGTGCCCTCGGACCTCGAGGTCAGGTTGCCCGCCGCATCGTAGGCGTAGCGGGCGGACTGGGCGCCCTCGGGCGCTTGCCCGCTCTCCTGGAGGGACCGAAGCGCCGATGCGGCGCCATCGGCGCTCGCCGCCTTGACCGAGGCCATAAGGCGCCCTGCCTCGTCGTACCCGAACGCTGATGCCGTGCCGAAGGCGTCGGTTGCTGCCACCACGCGGCCGTCGGCATCGTAGCGCCAGGTAGAGGCGCCCTTGCCGACCTTCCTGGAGGCGAGGTTTCCCGCCGCGTCGTAGGCGAAGGTGGCCTCGATGCCCGCCCCGCTTGTTGCCGAGACGAGGTTTCCGCGCTTGTCATAGGCGTAGCGCGCCGTTGCCCCTGCCCCGTCGGTCACCGAGACGGGACGGCTCATCCCATCGTAGGCGATGCGGGTCGCGTTCCCCGCGCCATCGCGGTAGGCGACGACATTTCCGAGAGCATCGTAGGCCCACTTGCGCTCGCTGCCGTTGGAGTCGGTAGCCGAGACGAGCCGTCCGAGCGCGTCGTAGGCGAAGGAGCTCTTAAGCCCCAGGTTGTCGGCTATGCCCGTGATGTTGTCCATGACGTCATAGGATAGGGCAAGCTCGCGGCCCAAGGGCGTGGCGGTGCCCACGAGCCGGTCGGCGACGTCGTAGGCGTAGGTCTGCGTGGCCCCGCTTGCATCGGTTACGCGGATGAGGTTGCCGACTTGGTCATGCTCGAGGGTAGTGGTGGCACCCATCGGGTCGGTCATGGACGTGATGTTGTTCGCTGCATCGTAGGCGTAGGCGGTGGCGTGGGAAAGCGGATCCTTTGTGGCGATGACGTTTCCGGCTCCATCGTAGGCATAGGAGCTCTCGGCGCCGCTCGGGTCCCTCCAGGCCACCAGGTTGCCCGCGCCGTCGTAGTCGAACGAGAGCGCTCGGCCGCTCGGGAGCGCGAAGCGCACGAGGTTTCCCGCTGCGTCGTACTCATAGGTCGCCTCGTTGCCCAGCGGGTCGGTCTCGGAGGTCAGGTTGCCCGCCTTGTCGTATCCGTAGGTGCGCCGGCATCCCTCCCCGTCGGTCATGGCAACGATGCGCCCCGCGCCGTCGTAGGCATAGGCGCTCATGGCCCCCGCCTTGTCGATGGCAGCCACCACGCGCCCGCAGCCATCGTGCTGGTAGGCGGTGCGGTTGCCGGCCGCGTCCTGCTCCAGGACGAGGTTTCCGCACTTGTCGTGCTTGCGCGTGCTCGCGTTGCCGAGGGCATCGGTGGTGGATACGAGCAGCCCGCATGCGTCGTATGCGTAGGTGGTGACGGCTCCCGCCGCATCGGTCGCCCGGACGACCTCGCCCCATTCGTCGTACTCGCTTGTCACGGTGCGCCCGAGCATGTCCGTCTTGGAGATCTGGCGTCCCGCCCCGTCGTATCCGAAGTCCCAATGGCGCGCATCACCGTCTGACGCCGAGGTCATGTTGCCGCGCACGTCGTAGGCGAACGAGAGCGTGACTCCCATGACGTCGGTCAAGGAGGTCAGGTTGCCAAGAGCGTCGTAAGCGAGGCTCGCGGCGTTTCCGCGTGCGTCCACGGTGCGCGCCACGTTGCCCGCTGCGTCGTATCCCTGCTCGGTGCGGTTGCCGAGCGCATCGATCGCGGCAACGGCGCGCCCGAGGGCATCGTATTCGAAGGCGGTCGTAAACCCGCGCGCATCGGTTGTTTTGACGAGGTTGCCGACCGCGTCGTACTCGAAGGCGGTGACGTTGCCCGCGCCATCGGTCACGGAGAGCAGCTCGCCTATGGAGCCGTAGGCGTAGCGCACCTCGACGCCCGCGCCGTCAACCTGCGCGATCACGTTTCCCCGAACGTCGTATTCGGTCGAGATGGTCGCGCCTTCTGGGTCGGTCGTCGACACCTGGCGCCCTGCGCCGTCGTAGGCATAGGTGGTGACGTTGCCTTCGGGGTCGGTCGCGGAGGCGAGGTTGCCCGCTGCGTCGTAGGCGAACGCCCACTCCTCCCCTGCCGGGTCGACCATAGACGTCATCTGCCCGGCCTCGTCGTAGGCGAGCTCCCAGATCCTCCCCTCCACGTCGACCTTGGCGAGCCTGCCGGCAGCGGTGTAGGCGTAAGATGTAGTCGCACCCGCCCCATCCGCCTCGCTTATCAATCTGCCGCCAGAAGCGTAGGCTCGCTCGGCAATCGTGCCGAGGGCATCTTCGCTCTTGGTCAGGCGGCCCATGGTGTCATAGGTGCTCTCCGTGCGGTTGCCGAGCGCGTCGATGGTGGCGAGCGCTACCCCGTAGGTTCCGTCGCGCTCGTAGGTGGTGATGGCACCATCCGGCCCCTCCTCGGAGGTGAGATAGCCGCGGGCATCGTAGGCATAGGAGGTCGCGTTCCCGGCAAGATCGGCATGCGCGGTGCACCTGCCCTTGCAGTCGTAGGACCAGGATTCCACGTTGCCCAAGGCGTCCGTGTGCGCGACCTGGTTGCCTGCCGCATCGTAGGCATAGGATTCGGTGGCGCCGCTCGGAAGGGTAACCGAGGTGGCCTGTCCCTTGGCGTCGCGGATGAACGTCGTGCGCTGGCCGTTCGCATCGACGAGCGACGCGAGGTATCCCATGGGAGTGAGCTCGTAGGCGGTATGAGCACCTGTGCCGTCCGTCTCGCCGACGACGTTGCCCGCGGCGTCGTACATGGTGCGCGAGACGTTGCCCGATGCGTCGGTGACCGACACGCGCCGGCCCATGGCGTCGTAGGCATAGGCCGTCGTGCGCCCGAGGCCATCGGTCTCGCTCGTCACCCAAGGGCCGCTGTAAGCGTAGGCGATGGACACCCCGTCGGCATCGGTGGCGCGGACGAGGCGGTGCGCCCCGTCGTACTCGAAGGCGAAGGCCTCTCCGCTCGACGACGTTTGCGAGACGAGGTCTCCCGCAGCGCTGTAGGCGTAGGAGATCTCCTCGCCATCGGGGTTCACCTGGCCAACGAGGCGGTTCTTCCCATCATAGGAATAGCTCGTCGCCCAGCCATCGGGCGAGGTGGAGCAGGTCAGGTTGCCGCGCCCGTCGTGGGCATAGATGCCCTCCTCGTCGTAGGCGAGGTTTCCGGATGCGTCGTATCCCCGCGAGACGGAGGTGCCGTCCGGATAGCCTATCCCCACCGTGCGCATGAGCGAGTCGTAGCGGTAGGTGGTCACCTGTCCCATGGCGTCGGTCGCGATGGTGGCGCCGCCCACGTAGGAGAAGCGCACCACGCCTCCGAGAGCATCGGTCTGGCTTATGACGCGCCCTTGGTTGTCGTAGGCGTTGCGCACGGCCATGTTGCCATCTGGGTCCCTGAAGGAGGTCATGCGATGCGCCCCGTCGTAGCCATAGCGGGAGGTGGCGCCATTGGGCTCGGTGGCAGATACCAGGTTGCCGGAGGCATCGTAGCCGTACGTGCAGGCGGCCCCTCCGGGAAGCGCGAGCTTGGTGATATGCCCTGCAGCGTCCCACTCGAGCCCGAAGCGGATGCCCGAGGGGGAGACGACCGCGGAGACGAGCCCCTCGGCATTCCTTTGGATGGTGGTAGCGAGCCCCAGCGCGCTCGTGCGGCTGGTCATGAGCCCCCAGGCGTCGAAGGAGTCGTAGGAGCCGTCCTGCCGCGAGAGCGTCCAGCGGACGTAGTCGACCTTGTTCTGCGTATAGCGGGTGCCAGTTAAGGTCAATGTGGGCTCCTCGGGGCATCTGAACGTGAGCCCGCTCGCGCGGCCGAAGAAGTACACCTTGCCATCTCCCGCGCTATAGGCGATCGTATTGGCGTCGGTCATGGAAAGCGACGCATCCCATTCAAGCGACCAGCCGCGCCCGAAGGCCCCGGCCACGTCGGCCGCCTTGGAGTTGTAGGTGCGGACGAGCTGAAAGTCGCCTTCCACCTCGGGCACGCTGGCATCCACGCGCTCCATCACGAAGTTGCCGGTGCTCAGGTTCACCGGCTCGTATCCGTACTCGCAGTGCTTGGCCCTGCCCATGAGCGCCGAGTCGATCCGCCTCTTCTGGTCCACCGAGAGGTTTGAGGGGTTGTAGGCAGCGGTGGTCTTGGGGTTGCGGACGAAGAGCGTGTTGCCCTTGATGGAAAGCGAGTCGTGCACGTGGTTGTCCGCGCAGATGGTGGAAAGGGAGACCCCGTAGTGCTTGGCGATGTAGGGCAGGGTGTCGGTTGCCTTGGCCTGATAGATCAAGAACTTGTCGCTTGCCACCTCCTTGCCGACGGTGGCGTTCAGCACCGGCTGGGCGCGAAGGGAGTAGAGCGCATCTGCCGAGAGATTGGCGAAGAGCGGCGTTTGCCAGTTTCCGAGCTTGTCCTTGTACTTGGTGGCGTTCGGGTAGGCGGCCTCCCAAGCGGAGGAGTCGGGGTACTTGTAGCTCTTGGAGGCAGTCATCCATCCTCCATCCCCACGCCCGTCGAGCTCCCAACCTACCGTAGCCCCTGGGGTCGCCACCCCGTCTGCGAACACGCCATCGACGGCCTGGATGCCCGCGACGGTCGTCTCGGTGACGGGGCGAAGCGCCACGGTGGTGGAGTTAAGGGGATAGGAGGGGTTTACCGGGTCCGGCACCGACCACTTGACCTCGAGCTTGGGCGGGTTGGCCGAGGTGTTGCCGGAAAACACCTCGCATTGCATGTTGCGCTCGTCCTCGGACTTGAGCACGATGCCGTTGGGGGCGGCCAAGCCCTGCGCCCAGGCGTTCACCGCCTCGCGCACGTCCCACTTCACGTAGCCCTCGGAGGTGCGCGCCTTCTTGAATGACAGGAAGGTGTGCTTGGCGTTCTTCTGGGTGTTCCACTTGAGCGTGTAGTAGTCCCACGCCTCGTCCATCCGGTAGGCGCCCATGTTGTTCTTGCCAGCCGAAAGGGTGGTGAACTGGTAGAGCGAGAAGGTGGCCGAGTCGATGCGCTCCTCGTTCATGTTGGCCGCAAAATCGTAGTCGAACTTCGCGTAGACGCGGCAGAACTCGTGCCCGCGCCCTCCCGGGTTGAAGGCGCCCGATGCCGTTGCCACACCGTCGTCGTATCCCACCGGAAGAAAGCCCGAATCTCCGATGACGCGGTCCCACGCCGATTCGACCACCGTGATGGTGGTCTTGGAGGCGCCGATGGACACCGAGGGGTCTATGCGCACGGGATAGGCCCGCTCAGGCGAGCATGCCCACTCCCAGTCGATGTCGAGTGCGATGACGGGCGCGCCTTCCTCCTCGACAAGCGAGAGCTCGACCCCATCGCTCACCGCCCCGGCTGCATCCTCCATGTCGGGCGCAGCGATGGTGGCAACAAGATTGCCCGCCGCATCGCGCACCACGACCGAGCCCTCCTCCAGCGCGCAGGAGAGGCGTGCGGGCAGGTCGATGCGCGTGCGGAAGGTGCGCGGGGCGACTTCGCGCTTGAGGATCACGTCCTCCTTCACGAGCGAGCCCACCAGCGTGTATTGGTAGTCGATGCCCTCGGAAACCTCGGTGTAGCGGATGGAGGTGCCCTGCGCAGCCGACACCGTGAAGTCGCCATCCAGGGGAACCAGTCCGATGTTGCACCCATTGGCCCGAAGAACAAGCCCGCGCCCCTCGTCCATCTTGGCCGGGAGCTCGGCCGTAAACGAGTTGGCGGCGTTCACGTAGGTGGGGTTGCCTGCCTCCTTGCCCGGCGTGGCCAAAAGCGTGTTGTCGATGGGAGCGAGCGCGCCGTCCTCGGTGGTGTAGACGAGATCGCGCCCGCCTATCACGGTGGTGAAGTGGCGCGCATCCTCCTGGAAGACCACCGCCTCGCCATCGGTTGCCACCGGAGTGCCGGGCACCTCGTCGAGATCGAATCCGTAGAAGTCCTCTGGAGGCGCCGCCTTGGGGTCTGCCGGCTCGGGTGCCTTGGCCTCTTCTGGCTTCTCGTCGCCTTCCGTTGCCACTCCGTCTGCCAAGGAAGACTCGAGCTCGGCCTGCTCCTCGATCCTCTCCGCGAGCTGCTCCTGCACCTCGTCCGCATGGGCGAACGACACCTTGCCGCCCAGGCTGAAGGCCATGGCGAACGCGAGAACGCACGCGCAGCCCTTCGAGAGCGCGCCTGCGAGCCTTCCCTTCGCTCGCGCGACCACGGGAAGCGCAAGCAGGCTGCGCCTGGGGCCGAGCGTCGCTTCCTGGCGCACGATGGCCGATATGCAATAGAGCCACACGATGCCGCCGACCAGGTTCAGCGCGAAGTGCAGGGCCCCTCGCATGCCGTAAGGCGCAAGACCTATGGCAGCGCCCAGCAGATGCGAGGCGCCCGCAAAGGCTGCCGTGAGCAGCAAGAGCGCGAGCATCAGGTGCTTGGAAGCTTGGAGGGTGCTGATGACCTTCGGACGCTCGAGCCCGAGGATCGGCGCCAGGAAGAGCGCGAGCAGCGCTGGCACCGCGAGCGCAGAAAGCGCCTGTGCGAAGACGGCGATGGCGATGGCCACCCCGTCGCGGCCGACCAGGCTGCCGAGCAGCGCCTGGAAGAGGAGCGCGAAGAGCACGCTGGCAACGCCCAGAGCGAGGGCGAAGGCCGCGAGCAGCCCGAATGCGCGCAGCAGCGCAGATGCCGCTTGCCGTGGTTCGCGACAGGCTAGCTCGCGCCCTAGATCGCGCGCGAGCTCGCGTCGCAGAGCGAGCCCGCATGCCACGATGGCCAGCGCGAGCAGCACGAAGAGCCCATAGACGATGGGCGCGGGAACACTTCTGAGCTGGTTGGAGAGAGCGGTATCTGCCAGAGCATAGATAAGCGACGCGCATAGCGAGAGCGCGCATGAAAGCACCAAAGCTCGTGGTTTGAGAAAGAATCCCCTCATGGCATCCACCTCCTGGCGGATGCACGAATTCTACCATTTTCAAGCCCCAAAATCAAGCTCTGACCGGGTAACTGTGATTCCGAGTCAATGCTGCTTATGATACATAGCTACGACACGAGCGACATCAAAGTGGTGGCCACGCCAATGGTGCCCGCAATGGAGATGTTGTTCAGGAACACGACGTTTTGCACGTCGTTTGCCTCCACGAACTCCACGATGTTCTTGTTCACGTAGCGGAAGTCCATCACGTACACGTATTCGAAGTTGTCCACCAGCAGGGGCACGAACGCACAACCGTAGGAGTCCTTCACCACCAAACACGACGACCCATCGGTGATGTCGGGGTTGTGAATCTCCTCATAAGGCTGGTCGGCCACGATGAACGTATTGTAGAGCGAAGCCGAGTTCCAGCCGGTCACATCGGTGATCACATGGCCTTGGTTTCCCTCGATTCCATCGTGGCTCGTATAGGTGAGGTCATTCGTGCCGTTTGGTATGTAAGCATCCACGTAGTCGGGGTTGTCGGCCATCGCTGGCACGTTCAGCTCGTTGTAGAAGGTGCCCAGGAAGGGCTGGAACGTCATCTTCTCCTTGCCCTCCAAGGGAACCGGCTCTATCCCCATTGCTTTGCAAAGCTGCTCGTAAGCATAGTAGGCGCCCAGCTGCGTCCAGTGATGGTCGGTGCGGAAGTAGATGTACTCGTCGTTGTGGTTGCGCAGGGCGTCGAGCGTTTCCACCACGTTCACGTCGCTTCCCATCTTGCTGTAGAAGTACTGGAGCGCCTGCTGCTGATTGGCGCCTCCCAAAGCTGCAAGCTCGTCCTCGCTCAGGATGGCTGCGGCATTGGTGGGAATGAGCACCGAGTACACTTTCGCCTTCCCTTTCAGGCGCTCGGCCGCCTTGGCGATGGCAGCACAGTAGGTATCGACGCTTTCTTGGTCGAAGAAGTAGCGGCTGTAGGCCGCGCCGTTCTTCACGTAGAGGCCGCTCATGATGTTGTCTTGGATTGCAGCTTGCACCGCCTGCTCGCTTGGCGGCTCGACAGCTTGGTAGGTAGGCGCATTCTGCCCATTCGATGTCGTTTCGGAATCGGTGCCGCTTGACGCATCGGGAATCTCCTGTTGAGCCATGCTGCCACCTACCAGCATGGTGTCGGGCTGCATGCCGTAGAGCGTGCGCATGAAGCGGTCGGCTGCCACCATGGGCTCGCGCAGCGGGTAGGTGTCGGAGTACCAAAGCGAGAGATCCGAGAAGAACGCGCCATCGAGAAACGATTGCAAGGTAAGCTCGGGGAAGCTGGTGAGCTCGCGCTTCTCCAGATCGGATGTTGCCGGGCGTGCGAAGGCGGCAAGCCCTATCACCAGCCCCAAGCCCATGATGATGCCGAATGCTGCGCAGCCGAACGAGCGCATGCGCATGATGAGGCGCTTCTGGCGTTGCGAGTATCCACCGCGCTCGGGAGCGCGTCGGAAGCTGCGCTGGGTTTGGCTACGCTCGGGAGCTCGCTGGGAACTGCGGTGGTCCTGGCCCTTCACGGGTGCGCGCTTTGAGCTGCGCTCCTGAGTTTGCCTGCGCTCGGGAGCACGCTGGGAACCATGCTGCTGCGTACGCCTACTCGTGCGCGCGTTGGCGTCTGCAAGCTGGCGCTCGCTTTCATGGGCGCGATATGCACGCCGCTCGGCACCGCGCGCTTGCTGCTCGACGCGCGCCGTGCGCTGCGCATGCTGGGTGCGTTGCGACCGCTGGCGGCGCTGCCTGGGATCATCGCTCGGATTCATACGTCCTCCTGCGCAGATAATCCCCTACCTGAAGCGGCTCGTCAAGGAAGAACACGTAGTGCTCCTTCGAGCGATTCGCCACATCCACATCCACAAGCTGCCCTTGCTCCTCAACCTCGCGAAGAGTCAGATCCCCCCGCTCGACGAAGGGCGCTCCGCCATCCGCGGGCGCATGCATCCGAAGAGGGCCTACCTGTATGGTGCGCACTGCGCGATGCGGCGACAGCACAGCAAGCTCGTCGTCGGGTGCGAACCGATTATGGCAGCGCGCGGTTATGCGCCATGTACCATCTTCGCACGCCTCGCACTTCTCGATGGTGCCCACATGCACGCATTCGCGCACGTAGCCATCGCGATTAGGCGTTTGATTCGGTTGCCCGAAATAGAATCCCGTACCATAGGGCCTATGCGATATGGAGAGCAGCTCGGCTTCCGCATCTTCCACGCTGCCGCCATCGAGCACGCTTCGATAGGCCCCCACCACAGTTGCCACATAGAACGCGCGCTTGTTGCGTCCTTCTATCTTGAACGAGCTCACGCCAGCATCCGCAAGCTCTTGCAGATGCGCGATCATGTTCAAGTCCTCGGCGTTCAAGATATAGCTGCCCCGCACATCCTCCTCGATGTCGAAGTATTGGCCCGGGCGCTTCTCTTCCACCAGCGAGTAGCTCCACCGGCACGATTGCGCGCATTCGCCGCGGTTGCCCGAACGCCCGGTGGTTGCGGCGCTCAGAAGGCAGCGCCCCGAAAAGGCGACGCACATAGCGCCATGGACGAATGCCTCGATCTGCAGATCGGGGGGCGTGTTGCGGCGCAACTCGGCGATGTCTGCAAGCGACATCTCGCGAGCTACCACCACGCGGGTTGCCCCTGCTTCGTACCAGAACGTGGCTGCTTCGGCATTCGAAACGGACATCTGGGTGGATATGTGAAGCGGCAGCTCGGGCGCCACCCGATGCGCAAGGGCAAATGCGCCCGCATCGCCCACGATCAGCCCATCAACGCCTGCCTGCGCCAAGCATTCCACATAGTGCGGCAATGCGTGCATATCAGCTTCATCCATCACGGTGTTGAGCGTGGTGTAGGCTCGAACATCCTGGGCGTGAGCCTCTTCTACGAGGAGCGGAACCTCGTCCAGTGCGAAGTTGTCGCTTCGCGCCCTCATGCCGAAGCGGTCGCATGCGAAGTAGATGGCATCGGCGCCGAAGCGCATGGCAGCGCGCGCCTGCGACCAACCGCCTGCCGGAGCCAAAAGCTCGGGAGCATTGCCTGCTTGGTCAACTATCCTCGCCATCACCTAGCCGCCTTGAGAACGCGCTCGAAAGCCCTTAGCCCTTAGGCTTCGCCAACGAACTCGAGCTGAGCTCCTTGGGGGGTGTCCTTCACCGCGAACCCGAGCTCGCCCAAGCGGTCGCGCATTGCATCGGCACGTGCCCAATTCTTCTGGGCCCGCGCATCTGCACGCGCTGCCAGGAGCGCTTCCACCGCCGCAGACGAGTCGGTGCCCTCATAGCCTGCAAGCTCGCAGGCCAAAGCGACCACCTCAGCTGGGTATTCCTGCGTATCGGCACCAGCAGCAAGCAGAGCGTCCACGTCTATTCCCAGTACGCCTAGAAGCTCGGCGAGCAAATCAGCCATGCTCAGCGCGAGGTCAGCCTCATCTGCTGCCAGCACCTTGCCAGCCACCAGCGAGTTCACCGCCGAGCTGTAGTCGAACAGGGAACCAAGCGCCTTGGGGCTGTTGAAGTCGTCGTCCATCGCCTCGACGAATGCCGAGCGAGCATCGTCCATGACGCGCTCGATCTGCGCTGCGTCGAGGACCGACTGCGCACCCGTGGCGCCTTCTGCAACCCAGCGCAAGCCTCGCAAGGTGTTGGCCAACCGTTCAAGTGCCACAGCAGCCTCGTCCAAGCGGTCGGTCGAGTAATCGAGCGGCGAGCGATAGTGCGTCTGCAGCATAAGGAAGCGCAGCACGTTGGGATCCACCGTCTTCAGTATCTCGCGCAGAAGCAGGAAGTTGCCCAGCGACTTCGACATCTTCTCGGAGTTCACCTGCAGCATGCCGCCATGCATCCAATGGTTCGCGAACGTCTTGCCCGTGGCTGCCTCGGATTGGGCGCGCTCGTTTTCGTGATGCGGGAAGCAGAGGTCAGCCCCGCCGCCATGAATGTCGAAGGGAAGACCCAGGTACTTCTCGGACATGCACGAGCACTCTATATGCCACCCCGGGCGCCCCTCGCCCCAAGGAGAGCTCCATGAGGGCTCGCCTGGCTTGGCCGCCTTCCAGAGCGCGAAATCAAGCTGGTCGCGCTTGCGGTCTTCGATGCCCTCGGTGCGCAAGTCGCGATGCCCAGCCTCCATCTCGTCCACATTGCGGCCCGAAAGCTTGCCGTAGCCGTCGTAGGAGCGCACGCTGTAGTACACGTCGCCATCGTCGGTCGCATAGGCATGGCCGCCTTCGATGAGCTTCTCAACCAGAGAGATCATGGCATCTATCTCCTCGGTGGCACGAGGGCGCACCGTGGGATCCATGATGTTCAGGGCATGCATGTCCTCTATGAAGGCATCCGTATACTCGCGCGCAACCTCGGCTGCGCTCCTGCCTTCCTCGTTGGCCTTTGCGATGATCTTATCGTCCACGTCGGTGATGTTCTGCACGAAGGCGACTTCGTAACCACGCCACTGCAAGTATCGGCGAATCATGTCGAAGCTGGCGAACGTGCGCGCGTTGCCGATATGGATGTAGTTGTACACGGTGGGCCCGCATACGTACATGCTCACCTGTCCGCTTCTGAGCGGCTCGAACTCCACTTTCGCATGCTTAGGCGTATCGTATATCCTCATGAAGGTCAGTCCTCCCTCTTGTACAGCAAGCAGCTGGCTGTAGCGCTCATTCCCTCGCCACGCCCCTCGTATCCAAGCCACTCGGTGGTGGTTGCCTTCACCCCAACGTTCTCTACGGAGATGCCCAAAGCGCTGGCAAGGTTCGCGCGCATCTGGTCGCGATAAGGCGAAAGCTTGGGCTCTTGGGCAGCTATCACCGAGTCCACGTCGAGTATCTCGAAGCCAAGGCCGCGCACCACCCGTGCCACTTCTGCGAGCAGCTCGAGCGAATCGGCATCCTTGAAGGCATCGTCGCTTGGCGGGAACAGCTTGCCGATGTCGCCTGCGCGCGCTGCGCCCAAAACCGCATCGGCGAGGGCATGTGCCAGCACGTCTGCATCGGAGTGCCCATCGAGCCCGCGCTCGAAGGGAATGTCCACGCCACCAATGATGAGTCGGCGCCCTTCCGCGAGCGCATGCACGTCCATGCCCTGGCCTATGCGCAACCGCCGTATGTCCAGCGCATCTCTGCTCATGCCTCGCGATTCCTCACGCGCGCACGTTGAACAGCCGCATACAGCAAATCGTAATCCTCGGGCTCGGTGAGCTTCAGGTTCTCGCGCGGGCCACGCACCACCAGCACGCGGCCGCCCAAGCGCTCGATCAGAGACGAGTCGTCAGTCCCCACGAAACCATCGGAGAGCGCTGCTGCATGCGCTCGGCGCAAGATGCCCGAGCGGAACACTTGCGGCGTCTGCGCATTCCAGAACACATTGCGATCGGGCGTTCCGGCCACCACGCCATCTTCTACCACCTTCAGCGTGTCAACGGAAGGAAAGGCCACGATGGCCCCATCGCAATCGATGTTTCCCTTCACCATGTTGATGGTATGCTCTACCAGCTTCGGCGTGATGAGCGGCCGCGCGCCATCGTGCATGGCGACGTATTCGAAATCGTCGGGCACCAGCTCCAGCCCGCTGAATGCCGACTCCTGGCGCAGGGCCCCAGCCGGTGCCACCACCACGGGCGTGACGAACGGGAACGGGTCGATGGCGCGCTTCAGGTACTCGTCGTGGCGCTCTTCGGGGCACACGATGACGATGAGTCCCACATCGGCAACTGCATCGAACGTCTCGGCCGACCAGGTGAGAACAGGCTTGCCAGCGATCTCTACCAGCTGCTTGCCACCTTCGCGGCCAAAGCGCTCGCCTGTGCCTCCTGCCAGGATGACTGCTGCGGTCTTGGGGTTGCGGCTCAGCTTCCCTTCCAAGCCTGTTAGGTCGTTGGAAAGCTCGTCGAAGTCTATCTCGGGCGTGAGCTTAGGCGCCTCGGGCAGGATGTCTTTCTCCACCATGACCTCCAAGTCGCTTAGCTGATAGACATCTGCACCCATAGGCTCCTCTTCCGAACGAACGTTTTGCTGATTACATGATACCGCTCATGCGCATACGCAACCGGCATTCCGCATGAAGAAAGGCCGAAGGGCAGATGCTCTTCGGCCTTCATCTCGCTCGCTCGCTGCGGCTGCACAGATTGCCTTGATTACACGAGCAAGTGCGCCGTGCGTTCGTAGCCACTTAAGTTTGCCTAGCTTGCTGCGCCTCCGCTCACCAGGCCGCCCGTTGGCACGCTGGCGTTGTTCAAGTTGTAATCGCGCAGCAGCAGCTCTGCCTCGCTTGCGATGCTATCGCGCTTGCGCGGCTCGGGAATCTCGCCCGTGCCCTCGCGAAACTCCAGCTCGCCATCTTTCACATGAACCTCAACGATCATGCCGCTCTTCCACTTGCCTTCCAGAATCTCCTCGGACAGGCGGTCTTCCAGCATGCGCTGGATTGCCCGGCGCAACGGACGCGCACCGTAGGCGGTATCGGTGCCTTCCTTGGCAATGAGCCGAGCGGCAGCATCGGTCAAGCGGATGGACATGCCCTGCTCTATCATGCGCTCGCGCAAGTCATCCACCATGAGACCCACGATTTGCACGATCTGCTCCTCGGTCAGGCTCTTGAACACGATGATCTCGTCGATGCGGTTCAAGAACTCGGGGCGGAAGAGTTTCTTCAGCTCGCTCATCACGCGGCTGTTGATCTCCTTGTCGGAGAGCCCTCGGTCGCTCGAACTCGAGAATCCCAACGTGGTGGTTTGGGCAATGTCGCGCGCTCCCACGTTCGATGTCATGATGATCACCGTGTTGCGGAAGTCCACCGTGCGCCCTTGGGCGTCGGTCAGGCGGCCTTCCTCGAGGATCTGCAGCAAGATGTTGAACACATCGGGGTGCGCCTTCTCAATCTCGTCGAATAGCACCACCGAATAGGGTCGCTGGCGCACTGCCTTGGTAAGCTGGCCACCCTCGTCGAAGCCAACGTATCCGGGGGGCGAGCCAACCAAGCGCGAAACCGTGTGCTTCTCCATGTACTCCGACATGTCGAAGCTGATGAGCGCGTCTTCCGAGTTGAACAAGAACTCAGCCAACGCCTTGGAAAGCTCGGTCTTGCCCACTCCCGAGGGGCCCAAGAAGATGAACGAGCCAGCCGGGCGCTTCGGGTCCTTCAAGCCCGAACGCGAACGGCGGATGGCCTTCGAGAGCGCCGTGACAGCTTCCTCTTGGCCAATGATGCGCTCATGCAGGGAGCTTTCCATGCGCAACAGCTTCGCTGTCTCGGCTTCGGTCAGATTCGATACCGGCACGCCCGTGGACATCGACACGATGTCGGCGATATCCTGAACCGTGACCTCTTGCACGGTGCGCTTGCTCTCCTCTTCCCACTTCGCTTGAGCCTCTTCGCGCTCGGTCTTCAAGCCGGCCTCTTCGTCGCGCAGCGTGGCTGCACGCTCGAAGTCCTGATTGGCGATGGCATCTTCCTTCTCCTGGCGAACATGGCGCAGCTTCTCGTCGATCTCGTGAATCTCGGGTGGCACGGTCATGTTGCGGATGCGCATGCGCGCTCCTGCCTCATCGAGCACGTCAACCGCCTTGTCGGGCAGGAATCGATCTTGGATGTAGCGGCTCGAAAGCTGCACAGCCGCCTGCAGGGCATCGTCGGTGAAGTGCACGTGATGGTGCGCCTCATAGCGGTCGCGCAGCCCATCGAGGATGCGCACCGCCTGCTCTTCGTTCGGCTCGCCCACCGTGACCGGCTGGAAGCGACGCTCCAGGGCGGAATCCTTCTCGAAGCGCTTGCGGTACTCCTCGGTCGTGGTGGCGCCGATGACCTGTATCTCGCCACGGCTCAGCGGCGGTTTCAGGATGGAAGCCGCATCGATGGAGCCTTCGGCAGAACCAGCCCCGATGATGGTATGGATCTCGTCGATGAACAAGATGATGTCACCCGCATCGATGACCTCTTGGATGCACTTCTTCATGCGCTCTTCGAATTCGCCCCGGAACTTCGAACCGGCAACGAGCGAGGAAACATCCAGTGTGAACAGGCGCTTGCCATTCAGGATGTCGGGCACCTGATTCGAAACGATCAGCTGGGCCAAGCCCTCGATCACGGCCGTCTTGCCCACGCCTGGCTCGCCGATCAGGATGGGGTTGTTCTTCTGGCGGCGCGAGAGGATCTGCATGATGCGCTCTATCTCGCCAGCGCGACCGATCACAGGGTCGAGCTTGCCCTCGCGCGCCTTCTTCGTAAGGTCGCTGCCAAACTCCTTCAGAACCGAATCGCTCGCGCCCGGCTGCATGCCCATGGCGCCCTGGCGACCTGCATACACCGGGCTTTGCCCGACTAGGTCGTTCAAGGCCGAGCGAACGTCATCGCCTGTCTTGCCCAAGCGCGCCAGAACGTCGAGCGCCGTGCCATCGCCTTCGCGGATGATGCCAAGCAGCAAGTGCTCAGTGGAGATATAGCTTTGCCCCATCTGCATGGCCTCGCGCAGCGCATTTTCCAGCACGCGCTTGACGCGCGGCGTGAAGCTGAGGTGGCCCTGCGTGTCGGCATCTTCGTCGATGGCGACGATCTGCCTGATTGCCTGAACCGTCTTGTCGTAGGTGATGTCCAGCCGCTCGAGCGTCTGAGCCGCCAAACCTTCCTTCTCCTGAATCAAGCCCAGGAGAAGATGCTCGGTGCCCACATAGGGCTGTTTCAAACCGCGCGCCTCGTCTTGCGCGAGGACCAGCACCTTGCGAGCCTTGTCCGTGAACTTCTCGAATGACATACGCGTATCCTATTCTCTCGTAGGTTGCTCGCGCACGATTTTAGCACTCGCCCTCTTTGAGTGCTAATTCGCTATCAGACCGTCAAACTCGCTGCGCAAAAAGTCCACGCCCGGAAGCAAAGCCTACATAAGGCCATGCCAGCCGACGTCTTCGCCCCGCCAGCCCAACTTCACCAGTCTATCGTATTCCGACTTGCTGGTAGTGTAGTGGTGAAAGCCTATTTGCTCGTAAGGGTTGAACAGGCGATACACCGGCATCTCGGTGGATGGGGCCGAGAACCACGCAGTGCCTTCGCCCCGCCAGCCATCGCGCTTGCATTTGTCGTACTCGGACTTGCTGGTGGTGTAGTGATGGTCGCCCGAATAGGGGTTATAGAGCCGATAGACCTTGCTCGTCGACTCCTTGGGCGAGCGCCACGCCACGCCCTCGTAGCGCCAACCGCGCTTCTCCAAGTCGGAGCATTCTTGCACGCTTGCCGTGAACAGATGCTCGCCCGTCCATTTGTTGTACAGGCGATACATGTTGATGGTCGAGCCCTTTTGGGTGTAGAACGGCAGGTCGTTTCGGCAGAGATTGGTGTCCACCACGCCTTTGATCCCATTCACGCGCGTGGTGGCATACTGCCAAAGCCCAATGCCGATGCTCCTGAAGTTGTCAGGCGCAAAGTAGTAGGGATCGAACGTGTTGGGGTTCACCTTTTCGCTGATGGGCCACGAGGCCATCCAGATGTAATCGGGCTCTACCGACGTCTTGCTGAAGTAATCCTTGTACCAAGCGGCCGAAGAGTACATGCCCACCTTGGTATAGCCAGCGTCGTTCAGCACCTTCTTGAAAGCGTTGAACATGTCCGCATGCAATTGAAGGCTCTTGGCATCGGTCTTCTTGTATTCCTCAAGCTCCATGTCGTAGTAGATGGGGAACTGGATGGCCGACGGGGAAAGGCTTGCCTCCTGGAGGGCATGGAGCACCTGCTTGCCCTCGCTCTCGGCTTCCTTCACCGTTTCGCCGTAAGCGAAATGGTACACGCCGAAGGGCATGTTCACCGATTGCGCCCTTTCCACGTTCTGCAGCCACTTCTTGTCTAGGCGCGTTTCCTCTACGCCGAAGCTGCTGCGGATGATGGCGTATTCCACGTCGGTCTTCGAAACCGCTTCCCAATCGATGTCCTCTTGCCATTCGCTCACGTCGATGCCCTTGTGCGTCATGTTGGGCGCCATAGCGAACCATTTCACATCCTGAAGGCTCACCTCGCCCTTCGCCTGGGCTTGGAAATCGTATGACGTAGATCCGGCCGTGAGGTCGGCGAAGGCCTTCGTTGGAACCAGAGCCAGCGCGAGGACCGCCGCCATGAAAAGCGCAAGAAGCGCCGAGCCAATATGCTTCGTAATTGCTTGCATCGTTACCCGTCCTCCATAGATATCGCCGTATGAGTAACAGGTGCAGTTTACTATGGCCTGGGCAAGCTCACACAGACTCAATCTAAACTTCATTCCTTAAGCTTCACGAAAAAGAAGCGCGACATAAGGAAGGGAGGCTTTAGGCTTCTTCCTTCATGTGGGGGAACAGCAGCACATCGCGAATGGACTCGCTATCGGTGAGAAGCATCACCAGCCGGTCGATGCCAATGCCCACGCCTCCCGCAGGCGGCATGCCGTACTCGAGTGCGCGGATGTAATCGGCATCGTAGCCCATCGCCTCGTCATCGCCCATGTCCTTGGCCTCAACCTGCGCTCTGAAGCGCTCGGCTTGGTCAATGGGGTCGTTGAGCTCGTTGAAGGCATTGGCATACTCATGCCCGCAGATGAACAGCTCAAAGCGCTCGGTCACCTCAGGGTTTCCCGGCTTCTTCTTCGCAAGGGGACTAATCTCCAGCGGATGCTCGCATACGAACGTAGGCTGCACAAGGCTTTCCTCCACCGTTGCCTCGAACAGCTCCGAGATGATCTTGCCCTTGCCCCACGACTCCTCGATATGGCGCACGCCATGCTCCAGGGCAATCGCCTCGAGGTCCTCGCGCGACATCGCGAAATCGATGTATTGGCCGATGGCTTCTTCAACAAGCTCAAGCATGGTGGCGCTTCGCCACTGGCCGCCAAGATTGATCTGGTGCCCTTGGTACTCGATTTGCAGGGTACCGCAGGCCGCCATGGCAGCTGCCTGTATGAACCCTTGGGTGAGCGCCTTCATGCCTTCCATATCGGTGAATGCCTGATAGGCCTCCATCGTGGTGAACTCGGGGTTGTGGTAAGGGTCCATGCCCTCGTTTCGAAACTGACGACCAATCTCGTATACGCGCTCGAAGCCACCCACCAGCAGGCGCTTGAGCGGCAGCTCGGTGGCAATGCGCAGGTAGTAGTCGCGGTCGAGCGCATTGAAGTGCGTGACGAAGGGCTTGGCATTCGCCCCGCCTATGATGGCATGCAGAAACGGCGTTTCCACCTCATAGAAGCCCTGTTCTTCCATGTAGCGACGCCCAGCCGATATTATCTTGAAGCGCTTCTCGAAGGTCGTGCGCACCTCGGGGTTTGCAATGAGGTCCACATAGCGCTGGCGATAGCGGGTTTCCTTGTCGGCCAGCCCATGGAACTTCTCGGGAAGCGGGCGCAGCGACTTCGATAGCAATTCGAAGGTGCTCACGGCTACAGAGAGCTGGCCGCGCTTGGTGCGCATCATGGTGCCGCTCACGCCGATCCAATCACCCACATCGAGGTCCTTGAGCGCCTCGTAAGCCTCATCTCCCAGGTTGTTGATGCGGCAAAACAGCTGTATCTCGCCTGTAGCATCGCGCAGCGTGAGAAACGACACCTTGCCCTGCACGCGCTTGGCCACGATGCGGCCAGCCAGCGAAACGCCGTCTTCGGTCATCTCGCCATCGGGCAGGTCGGCATAGGGCGCTTCGAGGTCGCTTATGTGATGAGTGTATTCGAATGCATGGCCATAGGGGTTCTGACCAGCCTCGATGAGTGCTTCGCGCTTGGCCTTGCGCACTTCGATGGGGTCGTCCACTACTTCATTCGCTTCTTCGCTCATAGCTTCTTCCCTGTCAAGCAGCCGTAATTAGTGCTCGATTTTGATGATTTCCATGTCGATGGCGCGGCCAGTTGGGCCCGTCGTCTCCACATGATCGCCTTTCTTGTGACCGATCAAGGCTGCGCCAACCGGCGATTCGTTCGAGATCTTGTTCGCGGCCACGTCGCTTTCAGCAGCGCCGACAATCGTGAACACGCGCTCCTTGCCGCCCATCATCACGGTAACGGTGGAGCCGATGTTCACCTTGTTCGAGCGCTTGGGCGTGGTCACCACGGTAGCCTCGGAGAGGATGTGGCTGATCTCTGCGATACGAGCCTCCACCATGCCTTGCTCGTTCTTTGCATCGTCGTATTCGGAGTTCTCGGAAATGTCACCGAACTCGCGTGCTACCTTGATGCGCTCCCCAACTTCAGCGCGCTTCTCGTTCTCGAGATAGCTGAGCTCCTCTTCGAGCTGCTTGCGCCCTTCGGTTGTAAGTATCATGTTCTTGCTGGCCATGGTGGTACTCCTCTATCCGAGCTTCGCCAAGCCTTCCGCTTGGAAGCTCTCTCGTTGGATTGCTTGCGAACTCGTGCTGCTCGCTAATCTGGTCTACTCGCCCTTGCTTGCGCCTTCGCCCTTGGAAGCATCGTCGGACTTGCGCACTACCCGTTTCACAACACGCTTCTTGCGCGGCTCGGACGTAGCAGAATCGGCTTGCTGCTCAACGACGGTCTCCTCGACTTCCTCGACCACTGGCTCGTCGTCTTCCAGGATCTCCTCTACGACGACTTCAGCATCGTTGCCGTCTTCGCCAGCAGCAGGCTTAGAGGCCTCGCTCTCCTTCTCGCTTACGACGTTATCGAACTTCTCGTCGATCTTCTCCCTGCCCGATTTCATGCCCTTCTTCAGGCTCTTCATGCCGCGGCCGATAGCGCGACCGAGCTTTGGAAGGTTCTTCGGACCGAAGATGAGAAGAACGATGACCAGAATGATGACGAGCTCGAGCACGCCTACTGGGCCAAATTTCATATCATCCTCCACATTCGTCGCAAATGCTCAGGGAATGCGTGCCTCTGAGGCTTTCCACATGCCCTGAAAGAGCACGCATGATAATAGCATAGCTTCGCGGGTTTCCCGGCCACCTTGGAAAAACACCTCAAGGCCGCAAAAGCGCTACTCGCCTTCCTGCGCACGGAAACGCTCGAGAGCTGCCTGCGCTTCGGCACGCTCGTCGTTGAGCATCTCGAAGCGCTGCTGAGTGGTTTGATAGAGCTCGTCGGCAAGCTCTTCTTGACCTGGCGACTTCTTCGCATAGTCGTAGGCAAGTTGCAGTTGCTCTTCGCTCATTGCATCGGGCGCCAAGAACTCGAGCGTCCATGCCTGATCAGTTGGCACTTCATAAGCACCTTGTGCTTCTGAGGATTCGGGAATGGTGATTCCAATCGCCTCGGTTGGCACTGCGAAGAGACGCCCGCTTGGCGAGAGGGGCGATGCGCAGACCGCAAGCGAATAGTCGCCCGGCGCAAGCTCGATTCCCTTGCCGTCGGCATCCACGTAGGCTACCTCGTCGATTTGCTTGCCTGCTTCATCGTTGCCCACAACGCGCACAGGCAGCTTCGTGCAATCGCCATCGAAGCCGCTGCCAGCAAGCGGAATGACCACCTCGACAGGCGTGGACTCTTGCTGGCTTGGAGAAGAACCCTGGGCACCTCCCTGCCCCGAAGACGAGCATCCGCATGCGAACAAGGCCGTGCAAAGCAAAGCAGCCATCAAAGGCAAGGCAAGACGTTTCATCTTTTTCCTCCGTTGATCCCAGGCGTGCACTGTGGCTAGCCTACATCACCACTTCGATGTCGAAGTTGCAGCCATTCACCATGTCACGCAAATGTTCCCAATCGTTCAGCACATCTTCCGTGCGCGTATTCGCATTCACAGTGGCTTGGTCCATGTCCTTCAGCATGCGCACGTAGGTCTGGCCACCATCCGACCATTCGATGGAGGGATACCATTTCAGGTTCGAGAGCATCATGCCGCCTTCGCCCACCGTTATGCCTTTGGCCACATCATCGACTGCATCGGGGTCGTCCCACGAGAAATCGCCGGTTAGAAGACCACTCAAGATGGTATCGGTGAGCGTCCAACCCGACACGAAGTCGCTCAGCCCGAATACGACGGGTACCGCATTGCCCGCCTCTCCCGTCACGTACTTGGTTGGCTGCATGCTGTGCGAATGAGTGCCCAGCACCAAGTCCACGTTCAAATCGGCAAGGAATCGTGCATAGTCCCACTGCTGATCGTTGGGCTCGGTGGTGTACTCGGAGCCCCAGTGCATGCACACGATCACGGCATCGGCCACTTCCTGCGCGCGTTTCACCTCAGAGCTGATGGCCTCCTTGTCGAAGCCGCAGAGTATATGCTGGTTCGGGAAGTTCTCCACCGTGCCGGAAGTGTTGTCGCCATAGGTGTAGGCCAGAAACGCAAAGGTCTTCTCATTGCGCTCTATCATGTGCACGGTATCGCGGTCTTCCTGAGTGCAATACGATCCCGCCACGATGCTGTTGGTGCGCTGCTTGAGCACATCAAGGCTTCGAAGGGCTGCATCCACGCCATAGTCAAGCGTGTGGTTGGTACAGAAGCTCACCATATTGAAATCCACGTTGCCTATGGCATCGGCGCAGGCGTCAGGCGAATTGAAGGTGGGGTATCCATGATAGCCAAGCTCTGGGCCACCCATGCACGTCTCTTGATTGATGTAGCGCAAGTCGTGCTGCTTGATGAAACTTGCAACCTCCTGATAGAACGGCGTGTAGTCATAGGTACCATCGCCACGAGAGCCCGCATAGGCATCGGCTAGCGCCATGCTGCTATCGGAGCCAATCTGATCGCCCACCGCAACAATGGTCACCTTGTCTTCGCTTGCAAGTCCCTGCTCGTCGCGCCCGAATACGGTATAGCGCACGCCATTGGGAGTTTCGCCATGGATAAGGCCGTCTTCGCCCACAACTTCCGTTGCCCCTGCAAGCTTAGAGGAAGCACTTGAACCGCTGACCATATCGAGAGGCACAACCTGTCCCAGCTCGGCCGTATCCGAGGACGCATGCGATTGCGCGCCTGGCGAAGCATTCCGAGCGAATAGGACGAATGCCACGGCCAGCGCAACGACGAGCACCGCGCAGATCGCCACCACGGCTACAAGCCGATTATCTCCTCTTCTCTGACCTTCTATGGAAGCACGCTGCGCCATGACAGCTTCTCCTTCTCGAACAAGCGCCTTGCACGCTTTGCCTTGCAAGCCCGTATCTCGAGCAAGGCAGCATGCATGACAGGGCTGGCGCTTTGACGCAATGGGGTATCTTGCCCATGCGTTCTATTGTAATAGGTCGTTGAATACTAGCGATAGTATCTCACCGCAGGCACTTCGAGTTCCAGTTGGCTCTCGATGCCCTGCAGAGAAGCAGCGCACAATTGCGCTAAAGCTTGGAAGAATCCATTCTGCGATTCGCGAACCACCACTTCCAAGAAATGAGGCGCCCAGGTCAGGAAGTGCTCTTGCAAAAAGGCCTCGAGAAGCTCTGGGCGATTCTCTGCCAGCCACGACATCAAGAAGAGCATGCGACCTATGTGGTCCTCTGGTTCGCGGTCGGCACCTTGCATCGCAATGCCGTTCTCGCGCATCCATCCGCGCAAATCGAGCGTGCTGGTCCCGAAGATGACTTGGTCCTTGTCGAGATAGACCGACCCCCACGGCGGCGCCGCCTTCGGGGCAGGCCCCACGAACAGCCGCCGATACTCGCATAGCAGCTCATCGCTGGCAGATTCCCGAATAGCCTTCTGCATGCGCTCGAGCGCCGTGCGCGCTTCCTCACCAGAAGCGAAAGGCCAAGAGCTTGCGGTTTCCTCAGCATCGAGGTCACCCAAAAGCGCATAGAGGTCGCGATTCCCATCGGAATAGGGTTCGAACTGGAATAGCGCACCGAATACGTTGCCGATCATGCAAATCGATTCGCGCATGCCATCGTCGAGATTATTAACAACAGCCATGATGCCCGCCTGTCCTCAGCTGTGCCAAATCGAAGTTGACCATAATTCGTAGTTTTTTCGTAGTGGAAACCAGATATTACGTATTTGCTAATTAGTAATATCGCTTCTGTACTGGGGTTTTAGTGGTCGGGTTGACAGGATTTGAACCTGCGACCTCTGCGTCCCGAACGCAGCGCTCTACCAAGCTGAGCCACAACCCGACACGAAACAGATGCCGTCGAAAACGGCAACCGATATCCTAGCATAGCCGCTCGATGCGAGGCAACACGCATATTCGCCAACCTTGCCAAGCGCGACAAGAGGCTCGCGAAGAGTCGGCGATGTGCCGCGCTCTCCGCATCCAAGCCTTCGACATGTCAGCGACCGTGCCCACGCCTTTAAGCGATGTTAGCCTTGATGATGTCGCACAGAAACTCGGTTGCACCGTCGCCACATGCCTTGTCGTAGTACTCGATGAAGCGAGCATCTTTCAGGTATCCTTCGGCCAGCGAAACATGCGCCTCAGGCGAATAGGCTTCATCTCCCCAGTGCACTTTTATCCATTGGGCATGCATGCCTGCAACCAAGCGCGACTCTGGAGATGTTGGGTCGCCCGTTGTCATGGCTACTACCAGGTTGTCTTTGATGCGCTGCTCGAGTTCCTCCTTAGCATCCCATGCCAGCTTGCTCATCTTGAGCATCCGCTCATTGGCTTCGTCGATGGCCTCGTTGCCATAGAGCTCACGGCTCTCTTGGCCGTACTCCTCTTCGAAGCGAGCCACAGATTCCTGCTTAATCTGCTCGAACCTCTCTTCGTCACTCATCTTCTCGAATGCCTCCAATCCAGCCACCGCAACCTTGGCGGCGGCAATTGTTCTGTCCAGTTCCTCCCTTTGTCGACAGAGGGTCTCCAGATGCCCTTGAAGCATGGCCGAGAGGTCGAAGTCGGACTTGTCGAGCGCTTCCTCAATGGTTTCCAGCGGCACACCGCACGAACGCAGAAGCAGGATATGCTGAAGCCTGTGAACATCTTCGGGCCCATAGCTTCGGTAGCCATTGCCCGCGCGCGCGGGAACCAGAAGGCCTATCTGGTCGTAGTAACGCAAGGTGCGCGGGCTCACCCCTGCCATATCTGCCAGCTCTTTGGTGGTGTGCCTCTTCTCCTGGGAAGCGGACATGCCAACCTCCTCTCACTTCTCAGCGAGTTCTTCGGCATCTGGCAACAAATTAGACGGTTACGCAGCGTAAAGGTCAAGTGATAACTGATGAACGTCGCTGGCTTATGGTTCCAAGCTGCTCTGCTTTCCCTGCTGCGTTGCCTCGCACATGACACGCTTTATACTGCGTTGCCCAATACCTGAATGCGTTCGAATGCAATCCAGCTTCGTTGGCTTTGCTAGCCACTTTCGGACATGCTACGACCATGACAGATGCGTGGAGCGCATAACCCACACGGATGCGTATCGCTCGTCTTGCCCGAACCCTAGAGGTGTCTTAGGACGTCTCTGCAACGAGCAACACTATCCAATCTGGCCAGCGCGCACCTTCTCACGCAAAGCCCAACTAATAGCTATGTAAATCACCATGGTGAGCGGCGCCACCACCAGGAACGGCACAGCCACGATGCCCGTGGCATAGAGCACGCTGCCAACGATTGTCACCACGGCGATGGTCCCCACACCGCGCCAATGCACGGATTTCTCAGGTTTGGCCATATCGATGCCCTGAGAACCAATGCCCATTCTGCCGCGCACGATGTAGTAATCGGTGATGAGCAGCATGCACCATGACGAAGTGAGAATAGACCCGTAGCTCATGAACGCATTGACTTGTTCCAGAATGTTGCCGAGTATGAATGCCAATCCTATGGCATTGGCCCCTATAACCGCTACAACCCAGGAAATGGAACGGCCAGTGAGCGAATGAACGAGGTTCGATACTGCATTCGCGCCTCCAATGGAATTGGACGTTTCGACCTTCATCTGCGAAAGGCAGATGATCGCAAGGCCAATGCCTCCAGCAGCAAGCACGAGAGATACGCCAGGATTGGTCACCGCTGCATTGGCTGCAAGCGTTGGACCCATTCCCTGAGCAGTGAAGTACTCTACGGACTTCTCGAACCCGTAGTAGACGATAAGCGCGCCGAAAACGTAGGTTATGATGGCAAACAGGCTTCCCGTAAGCGAGATGGGTACCAAGTCCCGCTCCTTACGGGCGAAGCGCGTGAAATCAGCGGCGAAGAGCGCGAGCAAACCGCTTGTCATGATGGCATAGTTGACTGAATAGGAAAAGCCCTTGAGAGGTTCCACGCCAGGAATGAGTATGCCATGAGTAGCTGCATCGACTAGCTGCCCTTCAGAAGCTATGAGGTACACCACGTATCCCATGACGCAGAACAGCGCGATGACGAACAAGGCGTTCATGCGAGCAATGACCTTAGTGCCGAATAGCGCCATGACGACCCAGACGCACGAAATCCCGATGAACAGTGCCCAACGGACCCATTCCCCTTCCCAACCGAAAGCGAACAGGATTGCATTTCCCAGCTGCACCGTGCCCACGGCGAGCACGCCAACGAGCACGAAAATCCAAATGAGAGAGCCGACAGCTGAGCCCTTCTTACCGAAGATGTAGTAACGTGAAACCACGTTGTTGGGCAAACCCTCCCGAAAGCAGATGCGTCCCACAAGCCAGGTAAGCACGAATGAGAGGGTAAAGGTGATGGCAACGGTTACGCCACCCATCTGGCAGCCTGCATAGAAAGCCACTATGCCGCCACCCATGAGCTTCGATAGGCTGGAGACCACACCCGAAAGAATGGCTGCGATATCCGGCCACGCAAGGCGCTCCGACTGCGGAACGCGCTCGAAGAGCGACACTTGGCTCGTGGCACTGCCCTTCTTCTTTGGTCGCCGCGTCCTCGACGGCGCGCGCCCTCGCGACTCGCTTGCCAACTCCGGCGCAGACTTGCCCTTCACCTTGGATTTGTTGGTATCCATAAGTAGGTGCCCTTTCCCTCTCGCCCTTTACGACCCTTCCCTTCCCAAAGCCTCTCGCAGATTTGAGGGACTCTGGGAAGAGAGCTGTCAATAACCCAGCATCCTGCTAGCTGACAGCAGGAAGGCGCATGCATCTCCCACTTGAACATCCAACAAGGCATTCGAAAGACCTAGTGGGGTGGCAGGGGCTTGGGCGAGCCCCTGCCCAAGAAGAAGGAGGGACGCGCCAAGACGACACGCCCCGAAGGCATTGGCAAAGGTTTAGACGATACCCACATTCGCCATGATGATCATGACCACAAGAGCGCACATGCCTGCGCCGATGGAGATGGCAGCGATGTGCTTGTAGGAGTTCTTGTGGTTCAGGCCCATGGCAGCCAGCATGCCGAACATTGCACCCGAGTTCGGCAGGGCGCCACCGATGGTCGCAGACGTGGCGATGATCTTAGCCAGAGCAGCAGGGTCGACGCCCGTAGCCAAGTACGGAGCCAGGAAGTTCTGGGAGATGATGCCAACAGCACCCGAGCCAGAGCCCATGATGCCGCCAAGAGCGGCAGCCATGGTGGCAGCCGACACGTAAGTGCCACCGGGCATGTTGAAGATGGCCTCGTAGATCACCGTGAAGCCCACCGAGGCAGCAGCTACGGTGCCAACGCCCACGGCAGCAGAGGTGAACACAGCTGGGCCCACGCCAGCAACGGCGCCCTTGCCGAGCGTATCGCGCATGGAGGGTACATACTTGAAGAAGCAAACGATAGAGGCGATGATGCCGCACACCATACCGATGTACACGACGTTCTTCATACCCGTGGCAGAAAGGCCAATGATAACAGCGATCAGGATGACCAGAGGCAGAACAGCCAAGCCAACCGGCGGGATGTTCTTGTCTTCCTCGACTTCGATATCGTCGGCAGTGGCCTCGAAATGCTCACCCTTGGCCTCAGCGCGCTTCAACGCGAACTTGATGTATATGCAGCTCACCACGATGGCGATGATGGAGCCCACGATGCCCATGATGGGGGCCGCGGTCAGCGACACGCCGCAGCCATTGGCGGCATTGATCCAGGCAATAGCCGGCACACCGGGAATCATAGCCATGGTGAACGAGCAAGCACCCAGCGTCCAAGCGGCACAGAACAGATGCCACGGGATGTTGCACTCGCGGAACATCGGGCGTGCTAGCGGGATGAGGGCGAACATGGCCACGAACATCGAGATGCCAGCATAGGTGAGCAAAGCTCCCACGGCAGAGATACCTAGAAGCACGAAGTACGGGCTCTTTGTGCCCACCTTGCTCATGATAGCCTGCGCGATAGTCTTCGCAGCGCCGGATTTATCCATGAACTCGCCCATGATGGCGCCGCCCATGAAGATGAGCAGGTTCCCGCGGATGAATCCCGCAAGACCTGTAACGTAAGACGACTCGGTGCCAACCATGGAGCTCATGATGTCCATGCCGTTGGTCAACGCGATGACGATTGCGGTCACGATGGACGTGATGAGCACGTTCCACCCCTTCATGGCCGCGATCACGAAGAAGACGAGACCGGCGACGATGCCGATCACTCCGATCCACTCCATTTGCTTCCCCTTTCCTTGGGTTCCTCGTATGCCCGAAACCCGTCAGCAGCACCTCATGCGCAGGGCTTCGAGCTCACACCCGAGATCTGGGCGCTTCATCTATGAAGCGCCCATCCCGGAATCCACGATGGCAAGTCGATTAAGCCATGTCGTTGCGCGTGGCACGCATGAGTTCCTCATTCGAGCGATGCTTCATTTTCAGGCCATTGCGCCCGATGGTTCCCTCATCGAAAGAGGCAAGATCCTCTTCGCTCTCGAACATGGTTCCCAAATCGCCGCGCTGCTGGTTGAGGGCTATAGCCTCTTCGACGTTGTAAGGCACAAGCTGCTTCTTCTCGCGCGGGTTCCATATGAGAAACGCTGGCTTGGTAATCTCCGGTGAGGGCATGCCCTCGCAATAGCGCACGTCGCCATACTTCTCGATGAGCTCGTCGAGCGGCCCGAAATCGAACGCGCGCAAGGGACAGGCCATGGTGCAGGCAGGCTGCAGCCCCTCGGCCAGGCGATCGACGCACATGGTGCACTTGCTCATCTTGCAATCCGGCTCGTTGGTTGCGAACTTGGGTGCACCATAAGGGCAGGCCTCGTAGCACTTGCGGCAGCCGATGCACTTATCCTGGTCCACTAGCACCGCACCGTACTCATCCTCCTTATACAGGGCACCGCTCTCGCAAACAGCCACACAAGCAGGGTTCTCGCAATGGGCGCAGTTGAAGGCAAGCGAGTGCAGGCGCAGGTTCGGGAACGTGCCGCTTTCCCACTCGTAAACCGTCATCCACTTCTCCGCGCCTGGCTCGATCTCGTTCCAATCCTTGCAGGCGATGCTGCACGCCTGGCAGGCATAGCAGCGGTTCATGTCGAAAAAGAATCCGTATTGGGTCATGGTTCCTCCTCTCAGGTGCGGTCGGTTAGTCGTTGTCGGAAGCAGCAGCCTCGAGGGCTACAGCTGCCGCATCGCGTGCGCCATCTTCTCGTGCCAGCCGATCGCGGCACTGCACGGCAACCATGGCACCTCGTGCGCCTCCGCGCTCAGCCTCGTTGCCATAGCCTTCGGCATCGCCATCGGCAACCTTCTCCACCTCGACCAAACCGGCGATGATGAGCGCACCAAGGATGTGGGGCAAATGGCCATCATCCAGCAGGATGTTGGGCGTACCGCGCATGTCCTGGCCGAACACGTTCATCTCGGAAGCTTCGCCATTGGTTTGGTACCAGCCGCCATGGTGCACTGCCGCAGTGCCGGGCATGCACCGATTGGTCACATAAGCGGTGAGCAGAGCTTCGCCGCGGTCGGAGTAGACGCGACACAGGTCGCCATCCTTGATGCCGCGCGCCTTGGCATCAACGCCCGAAATCCACACCGCATGGCGATAGACGTCTTCGCGCATGAAGGGGTTGTTGTCGTTGGATGAGTGCTGACGATACACCGAAACAGGGGTAACGAGCGACAGCGGGTAATCCTTCACCTTCGGATTGTAGAAGCCATCGTTGGAAGCGCTTCCGATATCCCCCTCCACATAGCTTGGGCTCCAGACCGGCATGGGGTCGATGTGTCCACGCCAGCGGCTTTCGGTCATGTCGTGCGTCTTCACGAAGTTCGATGAGAACTCGATCTTCTTCGTAGGCGTGTTGAATGGGCTCTGATCGACATCCATGGCCGACTTGAACGGGTAGTAGGGCTCGTAGATCTCGGTGCGCACGACGGGATTGGCATTGAACTCCTCCCAAGTTGGACGATGGTCGTAGCCAAGATAGGTCATATAGGTCTCGTTGCTCGCCCACTCCTCGAAAGCCTCCTTGTAGATGGCCTCCTGAGCATCGACCCAGTCCTCGAGCGCGACATCCTTCATGCGGGGGTTGTAGCCTTCGACCACCTCATCGCCCAAACGCTTGGCGATCTGAGTCCACACCCATTCCTTGGAGCGAACTTCGCCTGGGAAATCAAGTCCACGAGCACAGAACGTGAAGTAGTTGCGCATGCCATTGGGGCCGCTCACGAAACGCTGATGGCCATACATGTACTCGTCCATGCCCTCGAATTGCCATACAGGCGCAGGCAGGATGATGTCGCAAAGCTCGGCTGTGGGTTGGTTCACATGCCATTGGAAGCCCCAGTTGAACTCGGTGTTCGCCATGCCAGCGAAGCGCTTGTTCACGTTGGAGTGGTTATTGCCGTAGTTGTTCTCGAAGATGATCATCTTGATGTTCGGCAACGGGCAGTCGTTGCTGGGGCTGCCGATGAGGTGGCGGAACTCCGACTCGCTTATCTTGCCCGACCAGTAGTCGTCTTGGCGAGCAAGGATCTCGGTGAGGCAATTGTTGTTGAAAAGCACGGGAACCTGATAATCGCCCGGATCGCGCTGCCAGTTGGCGTAAGGGGTGTTGATACGGCCCGGAGTAGGCAGGCATGCACCCGACTCGCACCCACCATGGCAAGCGATGTTTCCAGTCATAGCCTGCAGCAGCATGGAGGCCGAAGCAGAGTAGTCGCCCATATGGCGCTTGGCGCAAGAGTAGAAGTACTGCAGATGAACCGGCTTCTCGGTTCCATACAAGCGCGCGAATTCGCGAATGGTCTCTGCAGGCACCGCCGTGATGGGAGCCGCCCATTCGGGAGTCTTCTTGATGCCGTCGTCGCCTTCGCCCATAACATAGGCGCGCCACTCCTCGAAGCCTTCTTTGTCAACCCACTCGTCCACGAACTCGTGGTCGATCATGTCCTCTTCGAAGAGCACTTGGGCAACGGCAAGCATCATGGCTAGGTCGGTACCAGGGCGAATCGGAATCCACTGGTCGGCAAGAATCTCGGCAGACTGGGTATAGCGCGGATCGATGACGATAGTCTTCAAACCGTATTCGTGAGCCAGCTGCATGTAATAGGACGTCGGGCCAAACCAAGCAACCACCGGGTCCATTCCCCACATCACGAAGAGCTTGGAGTTGAACAGGTCGGGAGCTTCGAAGCCCGGCAGCGCATTCTGCAGCCCGCGCGTGACCTTGGTAAGGTCCACACCCAGATGCAGCATCTCGCCAGCAGCGTGACCCGAGGTGGAATGCTCGCCCCAGGCACCAAAGCCCGCCTCCCACCAAGGGGCCAGCGGGAAACCGTTCTTCTCGAAGCTCGGATACTGAGAATGGAAGATACCGTAAGGGCCATACTTGGCCTTGATCTCCTTCATCTTCTCAGCGATGGTATCCAGAGCCTCCTCCCAGCTGATCTGGACGAAATAGCCTTGGCCTGGGCCTTTCTTGCCAACGCGCTTCATGGGATGCAACAAGCGCGTTTCGGCATGCAGCTCCTTCTTCCAGGAATGACCCATGGCACAGGGGCGCATCTGAACATTGCCCTTCCACGTGTTCTCCCAACCGCAATCCTCACGGGAGTCATTGGGATTCACGGAATCGTCCGGCTCGATGGCGATGATCTTCCCATCCTTCTCGTGGCACTTCAGCACGCAGGCCGAGTCCCAGCAACCATTAGCTGGGCAGGACGTGTAGAAGATGCGCTCGCCCTCGCGACGCTTCTTGCTCGTCTCGATGATTCCTTGCTTGTCCATCGATTCCTCCTTTTCTCTCTCCTCGCACTTCGGGAAACAGGGAAGAGCCTGGTTGGCAGCAATGGGCCCAATCGATGCCGCCTGGCACTAGACGCTCCCCTTGTCCGATGGCATCATCATAGGAAGGGAAAAGCAGGCAATGGGCTTTTGCTAGCGGATTCGCCGTCGCAGTAAGTTGCAAGCGTTGTAAAGGTTCGCTCCATGGAAGATCCGCTTACTGTCATCGTAAAAAATTGCTTCACCGATTCGATGAAAGGCTCTAGACAGGACATAGACGGTCGCGCTTTAATATTGAAGTATTGGCCCAAAGGAGGCCCCATGTTGTTCGATGACATCGAAGTTCTGCTGGTTTTATCGAAGGCGAAGAGCCTGACGCAAGCCGCAAATCAGCTTTACATGTCACGGCCAGGGCTATCTCAGAAGATAAACGCCCTTGAAAAGCAATTCGGCACCTCGCTCATCAACCGCACCTCCGCGGGTATCTCACTCACCTCGGCAGGCCAGCTTGCCGTGAAGTTCGCCCAGAATGTATCGGCCATGGAGCGAGTCATGGCTTCTCAGATCGCCGCCATCGACGAGCACTTCCCTGCGAACATCGGTGTGGGCATGAGCTACGCCGACGGGGTCGCCCTCTTGCCTGGGCTGGTAGCTGAGTATGTCAAGGAGGCTCCCGATGCACGTGTCCATCTAGACTCTGGCTATGAGCCCGAGCTGGTTCAGAAGCTCATCGACGGCCAGCTTGACTTCGCCATCTTGGAGAATCAGCCTCTCGAACCAGGCATCGTCAATGAGGTGCTCGGCTACAAGAAGCTTGTCTTCCTGGCACCCGACAAGCCTCCCTACAACAAGCTCACAGGACCCGCAAGCGTCGAGAACCTGTTGAAATGGCCCATGATTATCTACGAGTGGCACTCTGGACGCCACATGGTGGGCAACCGTCATTTCCGCGAACGCTACGGACTCTCCCTGCGCGATCACAACATGATAGGCTGCTTCGATACTCATGAGGCAATGGTAGAAGGCGTGAGAGCTGGTCTTGGCTGGGCCTCCCTTCCCGAATGCATCGCAAATCGCTATCGCAACGAGCCTGGCATCATCCGTTTCAAGGTTGCCACGGGCCCCATGTGGTACCCGGTGTCGCTCACCTGGCCCGCGAATGGCGCCCGCAGCGAAAGAGCCCAAGCCTTCGCGAAGTTCATTAGAGAGAACATACCCGAAGGTTACTTCGCCAATAGCACCGAAGCCGAGATGAACTTATAAGGGCTTTAGGGGCTTTACGCAAGCAAGCCGAGATTCAATCGGAACAGGTGCACTGAGCCCATGAAGCTTTGCAATTTGCCGAGAAGCCCTAGATTTGCAACTGAGCACGTATAGAACAGCCCCGACTCGATGCGCTCGTAGCTGTGCAGCCCCATAGCCTCACCTTTGCTCCAGCGCGAAGAGGGCTGCGCCCAATGCGCCGCAGAGGTCCGGGTCCTCGGGCACGATGATCGGCGAACCGAGCGCCTTCGAGAGCTCGGCCACTACGCCCTTGTTTCGAGCAACCCCGCCCGTCATCACGAACGGAGCAGTGCCTTTCGCGCGCTTAGCCATAGCTGCAGTGCGCGAGGCAATTGACTTGTTCAGCCCATGGATGATATCGCGGTCGGTATGGTTATCGGCAATGAGCGAGATCACCTCCGATTCCGCGAACACGGTGCACATGCTGGATATGGTGATATCGCGATCGAATCGGTCGCCTTTTGCGGACATCTCGTCCAAGCTGAGCTCGAGCGTGCGACTCATGGCCTCGAGGAAGCGCCCTGTGCCAGCAGCGCACTTGTCGTTCATCACGAAGTTCTCCACACCACCCTGTCCATCCAGGCAGATTACCTTGGAATCCTGACCACCGATGTCGATGATGCAGCGAGCATCGCCGCAGAGGTGCGCCACGCCGCGCGCATGGCAGGTGATCTCGGTTACCGTGGAGGTGGCGAAGGGAATGTTGGCGCGCCCATAGCCCGTAGCTACTATCGCTGCGAAATCGCCTTCGGAAGCGCCCAACTGCTCGCACACGTCTCGCAAAGCCGTCAGCGCGCCGTTTTGCGCCTTGGCGCCCGTGCGCACGATGGAGCGCGCAACCACGTTGCCCTGCGCATCGAGCACCACCATGTTGGTGGACGTCGAACCGGAATCGATCCCCGCACACCATTTCCCTGCTTGCATGGCCTTAGGCTCCTCGCTTGACATGGCTAGCTTGCTTGCCTTCCCGACTGCCCCACCATTCCCCACATCCGGCTCGACGAGCTCGCGAAACGCCTCCAAGCGCGTGGAGAGCTGACCTGCCGAGGGAGGCTGATAGTCCGATTCCACCTTGAGCACCGGCACGTCGACGATGGTTTGCAGGCTCATGTAGTCGAAGGCGTAGTAGTCGCAGAACTTCACCGTGTTGTACACGATTCCAGCAAGCTCTGGCGTAGATGAAAGCGCACGTCGGCTCGACACATCGCCCATGCGCATGCATGGCGTCATCCCCAAAAGCGCACCTGCATACCAGTCCATGGCCTCTCCCAGCGATGCATCCCGAAGCGAGTCGGGCGCAGCCGCGATGTCGCGAAAGCTGGAACATGTGAGGTCGACTACCGACATGGCAAAGCACTCGTCAAGCGCCGCTTTGAGCGATGGCGTGGCACGGGCGCCCAGCACGGCAACGAACTTGCCTTTCGGAAATGATGGCTTCTTGCCGTCATCGAATGCCTCAACGAATCGTGCTACCGAGAACGCCGTGCCCGTGCGATCCTGAAGCTCGGCTGCCAGCTTCGCAAGCTCCCCCGCAAGGCGTTTGCGAGCGCACGATGACTCGTCGTGAGGAAGCTCCATGCAGTGCAGGAAGCGCTCGTCGCAAGCGCCGTCTGCCTTTAGGGCATCGCACGCACGGCGCATGGAGTCGCAACAATCAGTGAGCAGGATGGACCGCTCACCTTGCAAGAGCTGAAAAGCAGCCTTCGCATGGCAGCAGAGGTTCGCATGAAGCCGCGATTCCGCCAAAGCGAAATCCGGTTGCTCGCCATCAGCCATGCGAGCCTCAAGCCCAAAAGCGCTCAACAGCTCGAGCGGCGTGTACTTGCAAACATAAGCGATGCTACTCATGGCAACTGCCTTCCAACTGCTCGATGAACGCTCCTACACGTGTAACCATCTGCCCATCGGCCACGTTGCGCGGATCGCAGCCATCGCCATCGAGCACCAGCGCGGCTATTCCTTCGGCCTCGAAGGCCTCCTTCATCAGCTGCGAGAGCCCCAGCGTTTGCTTGCAACCCCAATGGCAGAACACAATCGCGCCATCTGCACGCGCTTGCTTCGCCAAGCGCACCGCATGCTCCACGCGCCTCATGCCATCGCCATTGCTCATGTTTCCCACAATGCGCTGCGCCATGGAATGGAATGGGTCGCTCGGGTCGGCTTGAAGCTCGCTGTCCCAGCCCATGTCAGTGCCCACAACTTCAGCGTTCGCTGCACCATCGAATACCTGGCGCATGGACATCTGCCAATTGGGCAGCGTGTGCACCCAGAAGATGCGCGGTTTGCCATTGTCGCGTTGCCCCAACTGCGCTGAGGGCCGCGATGCGAGGTGTTCCATCGAGCGCATGAAGCGCGCGCTCTCCGCATCGCTCGACAGGCAATGCGTGGCCACGATGTCGCAGAACACGCTCGTTATGGTGGTTGGCAGGCTAGCGCTACCGCGCAGGGCCCAATAGCGCTTCATGGATTCCATGGTGTTTCGACTTCGCACCATGGCCTGCCGCAACGCATCACTGCGAAGGCTGCTGTGCGTGACATCCTCCAGCATGGCCGCGACTTCGAAGAGCTGGCTTTCCACGTAGTCCACGGCATCGGGGCCGCCCTCATGGGGAACGTCTACTACTATCTGAGGTGCTTTGAGGGCTTCTGCAACTGCGCGAAACGATACCTGATTCGCATCGCAAGCCAGCGTGGTATTCGCCACCATCAGAGGACGCCCAATAACGCCCGCTTGCGCCATGCCTAACATCACCTTGTGATACGAGCAGAAGCTTTCAGGCACGCCTTGTTCTTCGGCTATCTGGGCGAACACCGACGAGCACGATGTGTTCGCAACGTACACGGCAACACCCTCGGGGAAAAGCGGCTTGACGCCGAACGCGTCCAACAGCTCATGGGGAAAGTACACGTTCACGAGCACCGAGCGCTCGGGATGCGCGAGGCTACGCGCTATCACATGAGCGATATGTCCCACGTATCGCGCCTGCACGCCAGGAAGGCCGCTTCTGGGTAGCGCGCCCGAAGCCCATACGCCTTCATAAGCAGCAGTCAGAAGACTACGCGCTCGATGCGGATTCTTCCTCACCTGTGCGCTTACCAGGTTGCCGAAAACATCCACTGCCCCGCTCATGCCACTCCCTTGCTCCAATGAATACGCCATGTTACCCGAAACCGAGACAGGCCTGTACTCGTTTCCGTTCAGACACCCGAAAAACCCTCACAGGCGGTACACTAGTGCTATGAAATCGAACGAGCCAGAGCACACCTATTCGACCGATCAACCAAGCAATCCTTGGGCGCTGTTGCCCATCGGCGTGTTCCTGGTGCTCTACCTGTGCCTCGGCATCCTGTTCGAATACGTGCTTGCCATTCCCATGGGCTTCTACAACATCCCCATCGTGGTGGTGTTCCTCGTTGCCCTGCTCGTTGCCTGCGCTCAGAACCGCTCGCTGAGCTTCGATGCCAAGCTTGCAATCATGGGTCGCGGCATGGGCGAGCCCACCATCGTCACCATGGTGCTCATCTTCCTGGCTGCTGGAATATTCGTTGGAACCGTCGGCCGCGAAAGCGCCGAGAGCGTTGCCTACCTCATGCTTTCCATCATCCCACCGCGTTTCGCCGTGGCTGTGCTGTTCGTGGTTAGCTGCTTCGTCTCGCTTGCCATGGGCACATCGGTGGGCACTATCACGCTCATCACGCCCATAGCCGTGGCGGTTGCAACTACGTCGGGCTTCGACATGCCACTGTGCATCGCCAGCGTGATGGGCGGTGCCATGTTCGGCGACAACCTGTCATTCATCTCCGACACCACCATTGCCGCTTGCCAAGGCCAAGGCTGCGACATGAAGGACAAGTTCCGCGAGAACTTGAAGATCGCCCTGCCCGCAGCGCTCGTCACGCTTGGGCTCATCCTGGCCCTCACGCTGAATGCCGACGTGTCGGGAGCCACCTACGATAGCTACGACCTCATCCAACTGGTGCCCTACCTCATCGTGTTGGTTGGCGGCATCGCCGGCATCAACGTGTTTCTCGTGCTGCTGCTTGGCATCGTGTCAGGATCCATCATCATGATCGCCAGCGCCGCCACTGAGCCCACTGCGCTGCTTGGTGCCATGGGCACCGGAGCCTCGGGCATGTTCGAGACCATCATCGTGGCGCTTTTGGTAAGTGCTATCTGCGCGCTCATCCGCGAAGGAGGCGGTTTCACTGCGCTTCTGAACGGCATCTATGCGCTGTTCCGTGGGCGCAAGATGGGCCAGCTGGGCATGGGACTTCTGGTAAGCGCTATGGATGTTGCCACAGCCAACAACACCGTTGCCATCGTGATGGCTAATCCTATTGCCTCGTCAATGGCGCGCACCTACCAGGTATCTCCACGCAAAACTGCTTCAATCCTGGACACCTTCAGCTGCGTCGTGCAATGCATACTACCCTATGGTGCGCAGATGCTCGTTGCTCTTTCGGCCGCAGCCGAGCTTGGTTACAGCATCAGCGCATTCCAAGTTATCCCGAATCTGTTCTATCCGTTCTTGCTGTTGATCAGTTCGTTGGTATTCATCTTCCTCGTTCCCACAAAGCCCTACGCCTATGGCAAAGTCGGCGAAATCGAACAAGGCGGCGAATAGCTCATGGGCAGGCAAGCGCGCGCAAAACGCGGGATCATCGATTTGGGGTCTAACACCATTCGCCTTGTCATCTATCAGGTGAAACTGGGCGAACAGCGCAAAGATGGCAAGCCGGAAACGATCGAGGACTTCAAGATGCTCCTCAACGAGAAGAGGGTGGTTGGCCTTTCCTCGTACGTGGAAGATGGATCGCTTTCCCCTGCTGGCATCGAGAAGGCGGCAGACGTGCTGGAACGGCACATCACCTTAGCTGCGAACATGGGCTGCACCGACGTTCGCCTCTTCGCGACCGCCGTCATTCGCAACCTGGCCAATCGCAAGCAAGCTGTCCAAGAACTCGAGCGTCTTATCGGCAAGCATATCGACGTGCTCACGGGAAACGAAGAATCTCATCTCGGCTTCATCGGTGCCAAGCGTTCTGCAAGCTTCGAGAATGGCCTGCTCGTCGACATCGGCGGCGGATCAACCGAGCTCGCCTTCATCAAAGATGGGAAGGATTGCCTGAACTACAGCATCGACCAGGGTTGCGTGTCGTCATACGCCAACTTCGTTCGCTGCATCTTCCCCACCGAAAAGGAGCAGAAAGCCATTCGCAACGCGTTCGAAGCACGCCTTCAAGCGCAAGAGGATCTGCCCCATGAGGTGAAAGGCAGCATGTATTGCATTGGCGGCAGCGTGCGTGCCATCGCCAAGTTCCACGCGCGCATGCTGGAAAGCGACAAGTCATCCAAGAGCGTCACCCTTGATGACGTCGACCGGATTCTCTCGCTTGCGAAGAAGGACGAGGGCACCTTCGCGCACCTTGCCACCAAAGCAGTCCCCGACCGCATTCACACCATTTTGCCCGGCTGCATCATCTTGAAGACGCTCATGAAGCACTACGATAAGAGCTCGCTGACCATCTGCAAATACGGCGTGCGCGAAGGCTACCTGTTGTCCAGGCTGTAGAGCGCCAAATCAACATCAAGAAACAAGGTAACCTAACAGCGACGAATCAATCATGATACTGCTTCGGCATAAAGTTCGAACAAGTGGGCAACCATACGTTCCTCATCACCTGCAAAGCTAACGCCATATGCCGCCTCGACGGCTGCATCAAGGTATTCATGGGCATGGCGCAAGTCAGGCGGCATAAAATCCGGGTCGTAGAGGTCGGCATAGCTCTCGCCAGGATGGCTTGCCCGGGCGTTGAGCACGGCCTGCGCAGCCTCTTCAATCGAGCGACGTTGCTCCTCCGTAGCATCCGGCCAGATGAAGTTGTTATAGACGATGGTGTTTGAGTAGCTGTAATCGCTCTTGAGCCTTCCTGCCACAACGCGCATCCATGCATTGTGAAACTGAGACATGAGGATGCCGAACTCGTAGAGTCCTGCATCGGATATGAAGAAGAGCTTGTCTCCTGGAATCATACCGTTAGTGACAAATCCAATGGGGATGTATTTTCGTCTCTCGGAAGAAACCTTAGGTATCGCAAGATAGCTATCCCCCTTAGGCAGGCGTACCTCGTCGAAGAGCCAGGGCGTCTCGGCCTTCTTGCGGGTAGCAGCCTTAGTGCTTGCAAGGCGTACCTCCCGCACGCGGCTCACACGCTCAGCAACGAGCGGCATCGCTCGCAAATCCGACGGCTGCACATCCACGAGCCACAAACAGTAGCGGTCTTTTCCGTTTATGAACTCCGCGCCCATGGAGAAAGGCCGAATCCACTTGGCAGCTGCAAGATCTCTCCCAACTAACTTGTCACGCTCTTCGGGTGAAAGGATAAGGAAACCACCGTCTGACGGCTTACCGCCCGCAACCATCTCGGGAGCATCCGAAATGGGATTCGCCCGACGAGAAACAAAGACATTAGCCGCCGGCGCTAGATACCCGTTGATGTTTCTGACCTCACGCGCGCTGTCAGATGTATAAAGGTACTTGGATCCGTCTCCCATGCGGGAAAATCCGATAATGACCACGTGCACATGAGCCTGGTCAGATGCCTCGCTTCCCCACACAAACGTTGGCCAAGCGAAGTCGATGTGGATACCCGAATTAAAGAGCGGTTTCCAGAGCGGTTCAACCTGTTGACCCTGGGTGATTGAGTTCGTGGACACGAACGCACACCCGATTTGATGGTCGCCTATATAGTCTGCCGCCTTCTTATACCAACAAGCGACGTAGTCGAGCACCTTGCAGCCTTTTCCGAATATGGACTCGCGATCCTCTTGTTGCTCCTTGGTATGGTTAGAGTACCCAACGAATGGCGGGTTGCCGATGATGTAATCGCAGTGGTCTGCGGGGAGCACCCCCCCCCATTCC
>CANOHY010000018.1 GCA_947565915.1 uncultured Eggerthellaceae bacterium
ACGGCCGCCGCCGCACCGTCGGCCGCACCTGCGACCGCGACGCCGACCAGGCCCGCGGGCTTCGCCACGGGAACGACGCCTTCGCCCACCAGGCGCTCGGCCTGCGCGGCTTCGCCCGGCACGACGGCCTCGGGGTCGACCCCTTCCGCGGCCTCGTGGTACACCAGGTCGGTGTCGACGGGCAGCACGCCCGATTCGCGGGCCGCTTCCTCGCCATGCATGATGGGAATGAGCCCGCTGCCATCACCTTCCGCAAGCACGTCCGCGTCGGAAGGCGGGAGCATGGGCTCGCGGGCGCCCTCGGCGATGCGGCGCGCGACCTCCATCATGACGGCCACGCCCGACGCGTTGTTGTTCGCTCCGTCGGTGAAGGGAGCGGTCTGGTGCAGGATGTAGGCCAGCACCGGCAGAAACGCGCACACGGCCCCCAGCGCAATGAGCACGTTCCAGAAGATGAGCAGACCGCCTTCCGCGTTGGTCACGGTGCGCAGCAGGATGAATATCGGAATGAGCACGATGCCCACCATCTCGGCCCAGCGAATGATGTTGAGCGCGCCGAAGATGGGCGGATTGAGCTCGCGGCAGACCTTCCCCGAGTCGTAGCGCGCCAGCACGATGATCTTGCGCTTGCGGGCGCCCTTCTGGCGGCCTTGCGCGCGCGAACGGGTGCGCCTGCCCGCCTGGGCGGCCTCGACCTCTTCGGAGGTGGCGTCGATGTCGATCGCATCGGGCATCGGCGCTAGCGAGCCAGTGCTTTCGGACGAGAAGCCGGCGTCGCCCGGAATGTACTTGGCCACGACGTTCTGGCTGATTCCGCGCTTCGCCATGTTGTTCAGCGGCGAGATGCCCACGACTTCCATGACGTAGAGCGCAGCCATGATCGCGCAGACGATGATGGCCGGGACCAGCAGCAACGGAAGGAAGATGGCGAGCACGGCCAGCACGATGGACACGATGCAGCAGATGATGCGAGGCAGTTCGTAGTTGGGATTGCAGTTGAACTCCTCGACCGATGTCTCGAGGCCATTGCTCTTGAGGGTTTCCTCTATGATGAACGACGCCTGCTGCTCTTCCTCGGTGCCGCCGGGGCGGGCGCCGATCACCTGAGACAGTCGCGCTGCGTACTCTAGAACCTCTGTCATAGCCAAAGCCTTTCGCTTTTAGACGCAATTAAGATAAGTATAGTTGATTGGGCGCGGAAGGCCTCGTTGCACTGGCGAGGAATGGCTGTTGCGAGCCGCGCGATGATGACCCGCAAGCTGCTCCGCCAAGAAAACCAGACCTAGCAGGCAACGGCGTGGGACGAGGGTGGTGAAACGGCAGGGGTCGCAAAGGTGCGGCGATGTGAGGAATGCGGACGCAAAAGATGCGGGCCTTACGCAAAGGGCACCGGGCCTCAAGGAAAACGTGCTGCACGAAAAACGGTCGTTTTAGCCAAAAATTTTGAGTTTCGGGTCTTTTTTTGCCAGACTGCGAACCATTTTCTGAACCTGGAGGAGCTTGTTCGCCCTGGCAAAAAACATCACAGCGCTCTGAGCTGGGAATTGTTCGAAACCGGCATGCAACCGTCACAGCCAACGAGAAGAAAAAAGACCCGAAACGGCGTTTTTCTGGCAAATTCTGGCTTTTGTTCGCGCACCGAAACGCATTGAGTCCCCAACGGCCCCGCGCAAGCCCCCAACGGCCCCTCCGTTCTCCGCATCGTATTGTCAACCGGGCGAAAAAGGCTCGCCGAAAAGAGCGCGGGCGACGATACGCAAACAGCACGTAGGCGTACGGCGCATGTACGGCGCATGTACGGCGCATGTACGGTGCTGACCGTCCCAGCAGCTGATGGCATAGCGGACAGAACCGACCAGCGGGTACACGCAAAGCGGCGCCCCGAAGGACGCCGCACAAGGTTGCTCTGAAGTTCGCCCGATGGGACGGCGGGCCGCCTAGATGTCGCCGTAGCCGAACTGCTTCTCGCCGTTGAACACCGCGAGCGCATCGGCCACGCTGTAGTCGGCCAGCGTAACGGCGCTGATGGCCTTGGTCAGGCGCACGGCTTCGTCCAGCGAACGCTGATGAATGTTGCGGCCGGTAGCGTTGCCGCACGCACCGCCCACGTGGATCTGGTCGTACAGCTGCGTGAGGAACGTCTCGGCGTCGACGGTGGAGCCGCCCGCGCACACCAGGCCCGTGCGGCCCGCGGCGTCGGATGCCACATGCAGCGCCTCGGCGGCCGAGCGGCCGTCCTCGGGCTTCGGCGGGTTCACCTTCACGAAGTCAGCACCCAGGCAGAGCGCCACGCCTGCAGCGCCGGCGATCAGGTCGGGATCCTTCTCGGCGGTGACGGCCTTGCCGCGCGGGTAAATCCACAGCACGACCAGCAGACCGTTCTCATGCGCCTGAGCGATGAGCTGACCGGCCTCGGCCATCATGGTGGACTCGTACTCGCTGCCCAGATAAATGGTGTAGCCGAGACCCACCACGTTGACACCGTTCTCGCGCATCTGCAGCACGGCCTCGATGTCGGTAAGCTGCGGCGAGTACGGATCTTCCTGCTTGGTGCCGACCAGATTGGTCTTGGAATTCATCTTCACCAGGTAGTTGATGTCGGGATAGTCGGCCGCGTACTGGGCAACAAGGCCGCGCTGGCCGGCAAGCACGCCAATGACGCCGTCCTTGCCGATCTGGAACAGGTGCTCGGGCTTGCCGTCGGCCGGGTCGATGCCGTCACCGTAGAAGTCCTTGTTCATGTGCTCGACCTTCTGGTCGCACGCGAACAGCATGAGGCGCCCCGTGTTCTGGGTGGCCTTCAGGTAGTTGTCGACGTAGGTGTCGCGGGATGCGGCGGGGACGTCCATGGGGACGCGGACGTCTGCTGCGGTGATCTTGGGCATGTTTCCTCCAAGTGTCGGTTCGGGCCTCGTGTGGGCGAGTCCCAAGGTATAGATGCTTCCATTCTAGCAAGGATTGGGGAGCGGGCGAAACGAGCAGCGGGACCGTTACGGGTTGGTCACACGATGCCTACAACCTGGTCGCGCCCCAGAAACGTTCGCTTTTGGCACGTCGCGATAAGAAAGGCGACCCACCTTGCCTTTCCTTCCGGTGTGCCGGCAGACATCGGAAGGCATGTCGAGAAGTATCCGCTTTGACGTGTCGGTAGGGTCGGGCGGCGGGAAAGGACAAGGCGACCCGTTTCCTCTTGTTATCTCTGCTGGCCAACGCGCCCAAAGCGAACGTCCCCCGACCCGCTGACCCCGCTGCCAACCGCAACAAGCGTCGCGTTGCCACATTTCAGCACCCCTGCGGACAAAAATTGCGAAAGTCGGTGTTTTTGGAAGCTTCTGCGACTTGTTTTCGCATGGCCTCCAGGTCTTGCAACTCCTCTACCTGGGGTTTCTTGTGAACGCTTCGTTCGCGTCATCGATTTCTCGCCGCAAATGCTCGCAAAAACACCGACTTTCGCAATTTTTGTCCACAAGAGGCTCTTTTTTTGACATCGAGCAAAGGAAGCTGGAGGCTCACCCCTTCCTTCCCCTTCGAGCCGGGCTAGTCAACGGCAATGCGCTTCAGCGCCTCGTCGAACACGACGCCACCGTGCCAGAAAACTGCTATTGCATGGTCTCCTTCGTGGCCTTTCTCCGTGACGGTCGCATCGCGCTGCTGCAGGCCGCGTCCTTCGCCGGCAGCGAGTATCCGCTTTGGCGGGAGACGCCCAAGCGGCTACTCGCCGGGCCCGTCCTGCGGCTTTTTCTTGCTAGTAAGCCTGTTGTACACCAGCAAGGCGATGATGGCCACGGCCGCCAAGCCGCCGAACAGGACGACGCTTTCCATGATGCGACCTTCAAGCAGGCCGTCGGCCGCATAGGTGGACAGCACGATGCCCGGAATGCGTGCCAGGTTCGCAATCACCAGGAATGGCACCAGCTTCATGTCGGACAGCGGCGTGATGTACGTGAAGATGTCCTTCGGGAGCCCCGGAATCAGGAACAGGACGAACACGACCATCTCGAACCTGCCCGACTTCTCGAACTCGTGGAATTTTTCGGCGTATTTCTGCGGCACCATGTCGTGCACGAACGGCGCGCCCAGCTTGTGCACCAACATGTAGATGAATGCGCTGGAAATGACGCACCCGACCAGAATGATCAGCGCGCCCCACCACGGCCCGTACAGCATGCCGGCGGCAATCTGCACCACCTCGCCGGGGATGAACGCGACGACGACCTGCAGGAACTGGATGGCCTCGAGGATGAGAACGCCGGCCAGGCCAGCGCTCTGCACGCGGTCGATGAGGCGGTCGAGGCCGTCGGGCTCGAACACCAGATGAATGTAGGGCCACACGATGACGACGATGATCGCCATCACGGCGAAGAACGCAATCAGCCCGATGAACTTGACCTTGTCGGCGTGGGATGCCTTAAGCTTTTCGGGCGATGCAGGCGATGCAGGCTGCTTGGGTTGCTTGGGTTGCTTGGGTTGCTTGGGAGCGCGGTTCGTGTCACTCATCGGTCTTGCCTTTGCCGCTGTCGCTGCCGCCGTTGTTGTTGGCGCTGTCGCCGCTCATGGCGGCCTTGAACTCGTCCTTGAACCGGCCGAACATGCCCTGCGAACGAGCGATTTGCCTGCCGGTTGCGTACACGCCTTTCTGCACGGCGTCGCCGGCGATGACCGAAGCCTCCTTGGCCTTGGGCGTCACTTTCTCCGACACGGTGTTAGCCACCTTGCGATACGTCTTCTTCGCCTTGTCGGTCGCCACCGCCGTTGCCGCGCCTGCCTTCTCGGCAACGCCGCCTTCGACGGGAAGGTCGAGCGCCTGCTCGTTCACGATGACCGCGCCGAGGGATTCGGGGTCGTCATCGTCGTCGGCGAGGAACAGCTGCGTGCCCATGCCGCGGCGAAAGCCCAGCATGAGCCTCCCAGGAATGCGGCGGCGACCCAGCAGCGTGTTCGCCGTGGCCCCCTGGCTGACTTCGACCGAGACGACGCGCCCCGTCTTCGGGTCGAACTCCACGCCGTCGACCATGCCCAGCGACTGGCCGCTGGGGGTCATGGCGGGCAGGCCGATCCAGATGACGCAGTTGTCCAGGTTGAGCCCGAGCGCCTTCGTCGCGCCCCGACCGTGTGCCTGCGGGTCCTCGCGGACCACAATCACCTGGCTGCCGCCTTCGTCTTGCAGCAAGTCGAAGCCGTTGAACGCGACGAACATGTCCTCGCGATGGAACATCAGTGCGATGTCAGGCCGCTTCACGAGGAAGCCGACCAGCTGCGCCTTCGACGGATGGAAGACGAACGCGTGAATGCGCCCCACCTTCTTGACCGCATCCGGGTCGTTCTTGGTGGGGCGCGATGTCCAGACCTTTTTGTTGGCCAGGTCTTTGGTGTTCATGCTTACTTGGTGGCCTCCTTGGCCTTGTCGGCAGCTTTCTCGGTGGCCTTTTCGGCGTCGTCGACGACCTCGTCGGCCTTGTCCTTGGCCTTGCCAGCCACGTCCTTTGCCTTGTCGGCGACGTCCTTGGCGGCGTCCTTTGCCTTGTCGGCGGCCTCGGGGGCAGCGTCCTTGATGGCGTCGGCCGTCTCGTTGGCGTTTTCCCTGACCTGCTTGGCAATGCGCTCGCGCGCGGCCTCGATCTTGGCGCGCAGCTCATCGTTCTTGTCGACGGCAGCCTCGACGCCCTTGGCGGCGGCGTCCTTGGCCTCGTCGACCACGTCGGCACCCTTCTCGGTGGCCTGCTTCACGACGTTCTGCACCTTTTCGGCGACCTGTGCGCCCATGTCCTGGGCGTTGTTAGCAATATTGTTTGCCTGATCGGCGACCATGTCGCGCGTCTTCTCGCCAGACTGAGGCGCCAGCAGCAGCGCTCCCACGGCTCCGATTGCTCCACCGAACAGGAAGGTTACGAACTTGTTCATCTCTGCCTCCTTGGCATTCCCGTGCGTGCCTCGCACGCCTTTTACAAGTATAGCTTTAAAGCGAGCTCATTCTATGATGCAGGCACAGGCCACAGCATCAGCCAGTCTAGCTGTTGGTCAAACGTCACTTCATTTTCGCGAAACCGAAAGAGAAGGACTAAAGAAGTCAGGGTTGCCGAAGCGTGTCGGAACGCGGCAAAACGCGGCGCGCTGCGTCGAAAGCTAACGTCCCTCACGCCTCACGCCCGGCGCGCCCGACCGCATTTGGCGCCCGGCATTCCCGGCACACAGCGCCCGGCGCTCCCCACGCCCGGCGCACTCGGCACCCGGAGCACAGCGCACGGCGTTGGCTCCTCTGCAGCTACTCGTCCTTGGTGGAAACCAGAAGAAGGATGCCGCCCACCACGTTCAGGAAAATGAGCGAACACACGCCGAAGGCCACGGTGTTGGGCCGCTTCCCCTTGTAGACGCCCCACGTCATGACCGTCATGGGAATCATCCACGCAAGCGGAATGATGAACCAGCCGGCGGTGATGGTGGAAAGCAGCGCCAAAATGAAGGCGATCAGGCGCAGAGTGGAATCCTGCGGGCTGACGTAGTAGAGGGGCATGTCCGCGTAGTTGACATACGTCTGGCTGCAGTCGACCTGGACCGGCGGCACGGGCTGCCCGACGGGCTGGGCCGCAGCCGAGGGGTAGACGGGCTGCGCGGTCGGCGCTGCCTGCCCGACGAATTGCCCTGTCGCTGCAGGCTGGGGCTGCGCCGGTTGAGAAGTTGGCGGCGTCTGCGCCGCGGCGGCTTCCATGCAGCTGTCGGTCCACTTGGTTCCGTCCCAGTAGCGAAGCTTCGACGTATCGCCTGCGGGGTCGGCGTACCATCCTGCGATTGGTGCGGTCATGGTGCGTTTCCTTTCGTTTCCCTCTGTGACATTAGAACACATCTGATGCCACAAACATCGTCGTTATTTGAGCAGGTCTTCAGGGTTCAGATTCTCGATGAACGAGTCGAACTCCTTCAACTCCGTTTCCTTGTCTGCGCCTTCCTTGAGAATGAACGGATAGGAGGCGCGTGCGAGGACGTCTTCGTCTATATAGAAGGGAGCGCCCTGTCGGATAGCAAGCGCGATGGCGTCGGTGGGGCGCGCGTCCAGCTCGATCAGGCGGCCGCCTTGGCGCAGGTACATCTTCGAGAAGAACGTCTGCCCGGCGACATCGTTCACCACGACATGGTCGACGCGGGCGTCGAGGTTGGTGAGCGCGTCGATGAACAAATCGTGCGTGAGCGGCCGCGGCGGCTTCACCTGTTCCAGCGCGACGCCGAGCTGCATGGCTTCCTGCGCGCCTATCCAGATGGGGACGATGCGCTGCTTGCCCGCAATGGCAGGCTCGTCGGGCTCGAGAACCATGATTGCCGGTTGGTCGGGCTGCGTGAAAATCATTGTCAGGACATGCAATGGGATCATGGGACGATTATAGCCGAGCACGGCGAGCGCACGCAGCCGGGCTGCAGCGACGCATGGAGGTTCGGTGTGCTCGGGCGTGTTTCACGTGAAGCGGGCGGAAAGGCGAGACGGCGAACGAGGGCTGCTGTCACAAAAAAGCCGTCCGGCTGGACGGCGAAGATGATGGTGGGGCATAGGTGGGTTAACACGTACCCCGTGGTGCAATACCGAATCTTATTCCTAAGTTCAGGAATTGCAAGCGTAGTTCGATATTAAACCTTGGCAAGGTACTTTTCGGAGCCGTCGACGGTTCCGATGGCCACGTAACGCGTTGCTCCGGAATGAGCGGTATAGTGCGCCCATGTGTACCCATCCGCTTCCGTAATATCTGCAGCGATGCTGTTAATCTGTTCGCCGCGACTGTAAGACGCAACGATTTCGCTAGAAGTAGTTGCCGCGCTGCGCACATTAAGGGAACTGCAAATCACCTTATACGCGCCGGCGATGATTCGCGCTGTTCCCGTTGATGTTCCTGCAGCATTAGCGGAGCCGCCAAGGATTTCATTCACCTTGTTTTGCACGACCTGCGCGTCATAGCCGAGGGCTTGAAGGGCTGCCTTACGCGCGTCGCCGTTTCCATAACGCCCCGCAATAACCGCCTTTGCAACTTCCTCAATGCTTCCATCTGCAACCTGAACCGGAGTTGATGCCACGCTTCCATCACCGCGTGATCTGCCCGCCACGACGATGACCATATGGCCATCGCGAACCAGAAGGTCGCCAACGGCAAGATTGCTTTCGGAAACCGTTCCAAGACTATCGAAATCCCCGGTCGCCATCAGCTTCGCATGGGCATTTCCGGTGTAGAGAAGGTTCCCGCCCGCGAACAAAGCGGAATCCGACGAACCGGCGCAGATGGCGCATTCTGCGCCGAGGCTTGCGCAATCGCATTCGCACTTCTCTTTGATGGCCGAAAGGATGTTGCCCACTTTCTGCGCAGCCGTGCGGATGGTGTTGCGTTCCCCTTGGTCGTAACCGATGTTCATGTTGGCAACCGCTCCCTTGGCTTCCGCCCCGATGCGGTTGGCCATCGCATCGGTTTTCGCGCGATAGCATTTCCAAGGGTTCGTTTCCGATGAATAATAGGAGCGGATGTTAAGTTCGGTTCCCGATTGGTTGCCGGCTTGACCGCCTACATACTTGCCGTTTTCGTCGCATGATGCTTGCGCGAATTGAACCGCCATGGCTCCCCCGTTCGTCTGCTGGCCATCGTATTGCGTTAGGTTGTACTGCGTTACCAAAGCCATGCAGTTGTCCACGTAGCTTGAAGATGTTGCATAGCCATCGTCCTTGATGGTTTGAAGGTACGTTCGCGCGTCCGCAATGCCCTTCAGGTTCTGGTATCGCTGTAGCTGGATGAACTCGAAATACCCGCGAACCCCTTCATCCATGGAGCCGTATGCGCGGAAGTTGTCGGTGATGTTCGTTAGGGTTCCGGGCGTGTATTCCTCTTGCGTGGCCATGTCCACGCTTGCGCCCGTCCATTTGGTTCCGCACTTCATCCCGAAGTAGTTGTGGTAATCCTTCGCAAGCTTGGATTCACCCCAGCCGCTTTCGTTGATGGCTTGTGCGATCACGGCGGCGCAGGATTTGATGCCGTATTGCGGCGCGTACTTTTGAACCAGCGGCGCAATCGCGTTGATGAAATCCTGATTCGCCATTACGCTACCTCGTCCTGCGGCTTCTCGGCTTTCGGCTCGGGAAGAACCGCGTTGATGACGCGCGAGGTTTCCGTCCCGCCAAGCGTGGAAGCCTGTACGTTGGTGCTAACGGTCGTGGTGTTGGCAGCCGCCGCCTTGCCGTCGACGTAAGCCTCTGCAGCGGCGTAGATGGCCGCGCTTGCCGCAGTGCATGCAATGCCAACCCCGGCAAGGATTTCGTTATCGGTCGCGATACCCGCGATGGAGGTTCCGAGGGAGGCCAATCCCGCGGCGGTTGCCATCCAGAACTTGCGGCTACATAGTTTCTGCTTCATCGTCTTTGCCTTCTTTCTTCGCTTCGTCTTCCGCTGCAATGTCGGAAATGTAGGCATGCTTGCCCTTGATGTTCTTAGGGGTTTTCATTCGCGCTTTGGTGGCGATCTCGTACAGCGAGAACATGATGATTTCTCCCGTAACGGCGGCGGTGAGGAACGACCACATGGAGCCATCAAACGGCATGTAGCCGTGCGTAATCAGATAGAAGTTCGCGCCGATGACGGCAACGGTGAGGGTGAAACAGTAAAGGAGGATGATATCGAATTTGCTCATTAGTGCGCCTTGTCGATTCCGGCACGGTCAATCCTTCGATGTGCCGCTTCTGCTCGTTCTTCGATATGCGGAATCTGTTGGCATTGACTGTTCATTTCCTCGTAGCGATGGAATAGGTTCGATACGTCCTTCTCCAACGTGAAAGTGCGCTCAATGACCCCGTTATGCTTCTCAACTTCTTTGCGAAGCTGATTGATTCGTTCTTCCGTTACGGCTTGCGCCCGCGAGTTGGCGATAAGAACGCCGGTCAACGTAACACCGCCACCAATTAGAGACGCAACAATCGCGGTGAAATCCATCGTCTACTCGCTATCGCCCAACGCCGCAAGTTCCGCCTCAAGTTCGTTGATGCGCGCGCGGAATCCTTCGCGCTCGGTAAGCGCCTCGGCGTATTCCTCGTCGCTGATCACGCCGTCGGCATGCTTCAGCGCCTTGTAATCCGATTGCGTAAGCAACAGCTTGAACGAATTGATCTCGCCCTGAATGTCTTGGGCGGTGCGTTTGGCCTTGGCCATGGCAACCCCTTTCATCGGTTATAGCGATAAGGGTATATCCGGCCTTACAACCTCCCCGATTCGCGCTTTGAAGTAGGCATCCATGGCCTGTACCGCCGTTACTGCATTGAAGTGAACTTGCCAACCACGCCATGATTGGTATGAACGGAATGCGTCTTCGTATTCCATAACGCCGGCGCGAAGCAGCCTTGCGTGGCCACGGATGGTTTTACGTTCGCGAACCATCGCCTCCTTGGAGGGCTTGATGATGACCTTCCCGCCTTCTCCATAGAACACGCGTTTCTTGAACAGGGTGAAGCCGTCGGAAAGCTTGGCGATTCTTGTTTTGCGGGCATTGATAGTGATGCCCAACGCCCGGCATCTATCTTCCGCAAGACCTAGAACCAGTTCGAGGATTGCCTTGTCCGGATGCATGACCCACGAATCATCCATGTACCGACCGTAATGGCGCATTCCGCAATTCTGCGTTATGAAGTGGTCAATCGAATTAGGGAGCGCGACCGCGAGTATCTGGTTCGGCTCGCTTCCAAGCCCCAACCCTTCGGGCTGCGCATCTACGAAATCGCATGCAAGGCGCACGATTCGCTGGTCAAGAACGTTCCGGCTTATGATCTCCTTCACGCGTTCGTGGTCGATGCTTGCAAAGTAGCCCCTGTAATCCATCAACAGCACATAGCCATCCGTTCCGCGCTCCCTGTAGTTCTCGCCCAAGCATTTGCGAAGATGCTTGATTGCATGAAGCGTCCCCTTCTCTTTCCGGTTGGCGCTGTTCCATTCAATCAACGTCGGTTCGATGGCCGGAATCAGCGCGTTCTGCGTTATGGATTTCTGCGTGACCTTGTCCTCGTACGCCGGCGCATCGATATCGCGGGGGATGCCGCGCTCGTATATCCGGAAATGCCGAGGCTTGTACCCGATGCTTCCGCCGTTCATCAGTTCATCGTGTTGGCGATAGATGTTCGTCAGCCAATGAGTGTCGTAGTTTTGCGTTGCCGCCTTCCATCCGATGTTACGCTTCGCTTGCTTGTGGGCGCGGTAAAGGGATTCCATCGATGCAACGTTTTCCAAAGTCAAATCCTTGTTGCGCGTTGCAAGATTGGCGGCGCGGCGGCCATCTTCGCGCTTACGGCGGGCGGCCTTTCGCTCGTGCGACTTCATAGGAGCGCGCCCCGCTTGCGGTTCAGCCCGTGGCATGAAACGGAATCCCGCCATGCAAGTAGCGCTCGCCAAAGGCCACGGGGCGCATATTTTCCCGGCATGATGCCGAAGGGCGTTGCAGCTTCCTTCCATTGTTGCACTGCGTTCGGCTTGCGCCTACTAGGTCGGGCTATGAAGGAATCAGGGCAGCGGGCGGATGTTCGTGTTGGCTGCGTCATTGTAGTTCGCATTGCCATTCGCATTCACATTGCAGACCCACGTCGAGGACGAGCCACCGACCGTGCGCAACCACCAGTTGAGCCGCAAATAAGCTGCACCGCGCGGCTAGTATACGGCGCGCATTACAACTCCGATGCATCGTCGAATACCTCCCCGTTGAAGAACTCCGCCAACCTGATCATGAACCTATCGAACGCCGTTGGTTCGCCGCCCTGTTTTGTCTTGCGAACCCCCTTGCGCTTCGCCTTCAACATCGGGCGCAACTCGCTGATAAGCCTTGCCGCTTCCCGGAACTTGTCAACCGGCAAGCCCTCGTTAATCTCCTTCAGAAGCTGCAAATCCTGTTCGAGCATGTTGCACTCCGCTATCGCTTGCGATAGGTAATGCTTCCGCCATATCACCCCGTGGACGCTTGCGGGGTAGAACTCTTCCGCGCGCATCAGGTGCGCGACCACGTTACGCGCGCTATGGGCGCAAGGCTGCCCGATGTAGAACGTGCTTCGCTTGGGGCAAACGGATTCGTCCTTCATCAACCGCGTTACCTCCTGCCGAAGCTTCCGGGCAAGCGCGATGTGCTCCTTGCTGTTCTGTTTGCGGTTGCGTTTGTAAACGTTGCTCATGGTTTGAACCTAAGCGCGCCGCAGGAAGCGGCGCGCCTTTCGGTGTCGTTAATCGGCGGTTCCCGCCGATTAAAGGCGGAAGCAGGGCAGCGGGCGGACGTACGTGTCGGCTGCGTCAGCGCAGTCCGCAAGGCCAAGCGCATGCACAGCGCAGACCCACGCCGAGGACGAGCCACCGACCGCGCGCAACCACCAGGAGAGCCGCGTTGCGCCATCGGCGGCGGAACGGCGGATGCGGTCTTTCGTCTGGGCAAAGATGGGGAACTGGGTATCGAAACCAACGCTATAGCCGTTCTTCGTTCCCCAGACGATGCAGCCGTACACTTCCATTTCGGAGAGCGACCAAATCTTCCCCAAATCCGTCCATGCCCAGCTTGTGGAATCGGTAAGGGTTTGGCCGCTTTGGAATCGGCTTTCGGCAAGGACGCGACGGGAGCGGATGGCGCTTCGCAAGTCCGCCGGGAGCATCGGGAGGTACGTGTTCAATTCCCATTCATGCAGATGGCTTGCGCAATAGGGGTTCGGCTTCGCCGCGGTTCCCTGATTCGTGTTCGTCGTGTTGAACTGAACCGCCGTGGGGTATGCGAAGATGGGAACGAAATCGATGCTGCCGGTGGTTTCCTCCGTGTCGCCCGCTCCGAAGGTTCCATCAAAGCGCCCCATCGCGTAGGGCATGTTCGTTCCATCGCTAAGCGTGACGGGAACCCAATCCTTAATCATGAGGCCATCGTAGTAGCGCATGTCGCACCGGTTCTGTGCCCATGCAATCCAGTTCGGCTCCTTCGCGATCTCGGCGGAAAGCTTCGCATCCTCCAAGATGTTGCGGCCTTCCCACTCGTCCCGAAGCAGCGCGTTGATGCGCTCCAAATCCTGCGCGTTCGCCGTTGCAAGCGTTCGCGCCTTCTCGTCTGCGAAGTCCAAATCAAGGCCGTTGTGCAATGTAAGGCCGATTGCTTCCTGCGTTGTATCGTTAGCCATTTCCTTGCATCCTTTCTATTCGCTAACTTGGATTACCCGTTTGGTATCGGGGTCGTACCTGAATCCCGCAAGGGATATGCGCTGCCGTTCGGCATCAAATTGGGCGGCATCCGTATGGCAGTAGAGCCGGTGGTACAGATACAGCCAATCAACGCATTTGCATCCGTGGCCGATTTGCCAGAATGCCAACGCCATATCCGCCTTGGCATTCGGCCAAAGCAGGGATTCCTGCGCGCGGTCAACCATGACCTTCGCGAAGTACGCATACTGCAGCGCTTCTTTGCCGGCGACTTCCGTTTGGTGCCGGGTTTTCTCCCGTTCCGCTTCGGCTTCGGCGAACTGCTGCGCTTGCATCGATGCTTGCGTTTTCGCGGCCTCGATAAGCGCGTAGTATTGCGAAAGCGCTTGGTCGAGGCTTTGGTAATAATCCTGCGGAACCGTTGAAGTGGTCGCAGGGTCAACCTGTATAACGATGCCCTCCGTCGAATCCTTGTAGTTCCCGCCCCTGTAAAGGTCGAAGTAGGCAAGGTTCATCAAGCCGGGCGTTGTAAGCGCGTACTCGCTAATCGTGTACGTGATCGTGCTTCCGCTGATTTCGCAATCGCCATCGGAAACGACGGTTCCGGCGGGGGTTATGCAGTTGAACACGGCGGCGTATTCCGATAGGTCTACCTCCATGCCGTCGTTCAAGATTACTGCCTTAATCACCTCGCTTCCGCGCTCCCCTTGCCGAACCTCGATTCGCGGGCGGTCGGGGTTGATGCCCGCCTTCAAGTCGAGGACGATGCTATGTTCTGCCATGTCCTTCCTCCTTACCTGTAAACGGCGATGACCGCCCAAACGGTTCCATCGCAAAGGACGATTGCCCGCATGCCCGCCGCCGCATCTGCGGGGGCGGCGTTCGGTATGGGTGTTGGCGAATCGTCGCCATCTATAACGACGTTGGCCATGGAACCGCTGATGCTCTCGATGCGCCCGCGTTTCACACGAACCCCCGAAGGTTTGCCTTGCGCCGGCTGCGCCATCTGCGCCATCTGCTTAGATTCATCCAACATCTACGAACCTCCTTAGAACGGTCTTCGTCTTCATTCCCGGAATCATGCTTATGTCCTGTTCGTAGATAGAGCCGCGGATGGCGTAGCCGGCGCGCGGATAGCTGACGTTCCAAACGTCGCCAACCGCCTCGGGCAGGTACGGATGCGTTACCGTACAACGCTCCACATAGGAAAGCTTGTCCTGCAAGCGCGATTTCGCCTTGGCATCTAGCGCCGCTTGGCTCGGTATATCGTCCACGTTCTCCGTGAACGTGACCTCGTAGCGGTTCGCCAAGGATAGGGGGCTTGCTTTGTCCCGGAACTCTGCAGCCGCCTTATAGGTCACGGAATCATTGGAGCAGACAAGGGCAACGACGTTCGGAACGTCGAAGTAGTCGCAAGATATATCGAACTCCGCCGCAACGATGCCATCCTTGCCGTCCGTGATCGTGCGCGCGGGAACCTTGGATGCCGGGTTCTGGTACGGCGCAAGGACGATGCCGCCATAGCCGTTAACGTCCGCGCTCCCGTAGTTCGCGAAGTCGCACATTTCGTTCACGATGGTTAGGTACGTCGTGTCGCGCTCGTACGTTTTCGCAACGTTCAGGCGCGCCGAGGATGGTGTTGCCGTGCATTGAAGCCCCAGCGACGCGATAGTCGCGCGCGCCCATTCGATTGCGTTTGTTCCCTTGGGAATGGTAAGGGTGTTGCGGACGCGCTTCGATTGGAGAACGAGCAAGGTGCTGTAAAGGTCTGCCTTCCCGTTCGACGATTCGTAGAACGCCTTTCGTGACGGCATGGCCGCGAACAGTGTTGCGTGAACGATCTCGGTTGTCTCGCCGTTCAACGTGCTGCGGGAAATGATGCGCACCAAATCGTTGCCGAAATCAACGTGCTTGCAAAGCCCGAGGGAGGCGGAAACCTTCAGCGACGTTCCCGCGCTTTTCGTTATCGAGCAACTGGTAACCGCATCCAAATCGCCCACGTATCGGAAGGATGGCCATGCGATTCGCTGGTATATGAACTTGTCGGTTCGCCCGGAATCAAGCCAGCGCATGGTCAACCTCCGTGGCCTTCACCTTCAACGTTGCGAACCTGTAATGGTCGTTCTCCACGGATATGCTCACGTCGCATGCGCAGAAAGCCTTGAACCCGTCCTCGTATGGAAGCCGGATGCAGCAAACGCCCTTGAACTTCTCCAACTCGCGCCACGCCTCCGTGGATTCCCTCGCATCATCCAAATCCCCGATATGGGTTATGGGAATCTCCGCGGATATGGATGGTTCTACGGTTTCCTGTTCGCCGAAGAACACCATGGGCGCGCGCCTTCCCATCACCGGGTACAGTTCTCGCTCGCCCTCGGTTCCCGTATCGAACTCGCCGGCGCGCCATGCGAATGCGAAATTGCCCCAACCGGAACCCCAGTTGATGTAAGAACGCCCCTTAGAATCGACGAATACGCGCCGTTTAAGCGCCGTTTGCGCGCCGGTTGGGGAATAAGCCGTAACGATGTATTCAAGCGGCACGTCAAGGGGCGGAATGTAGTCGGTTATGGCAATCGATACCCCCTTGCCGCCAAGTTCCGTTAGCGTTCCATCGGGGTTCACGCGCGCGACGCTTAGGCTTGCCGTTGGCACCGGCGTATCGCTTCCGGCGCGGGCAACGATACGAACGCTTCCATTGCCCGGCGTAACATACAGTTGCGGGCGCGCGGGAACGGAAAACGCTGTACGGAACTTGCCGTGGTATGTCGTTGATAGCGTTGAGGTTGATATCGCCGTTATGCTGTAGCTGTATTCCGATTCGTTCTCCAAAGGAACCTCGGTGGCTCCGAAGGTTGCCAGCGTTCCATACACCACGCGCGATACGTTGCCGCTTTTCGTGGCTATCTCGATGATGGCGTATGCAAGGCTTCCCGATTCGTCTTCAACCTTGAAGTTGAAGGTGAGGGGGAGGGCGGCAAGCGTGGCCGTAGGCGAAGCAACCGCTATGGATGGCCGCTTGCGGACGTACACGGTTCGTGCCGGCGACCAAGCGGAGAAGTCATCGCTTGCGCCCCTTGTGCGAACCATTACGGAAATCTCGCCGTTGTTCTCCTTGATTGGGATGTCGAAGCGCGTTTCCGTTCCAAGCGCTACCGTTATCCATTCCTCGCCGTCGTAGCTGTACGTGATCTCGGCGGCGGTCTGCGCCGAGCCGTCGATGCTGTTGTGCCGCCATTCGACCGCAACCCTTTCGGATGCGTAATCGATAATCGCGCCATCGACCGGCGCTATCATGCTGGGCGCGCCGGGCGCAACCGTATCGCTTACCGCCTGTTCGGTGTATGCCCAAGCGCTTACCAAATCGCCTATCGTGTTGCGGGCGCGGTACCAGAACGCGCCGGTTCCCGGATTGTCCTGAATGTCCATCGCATCCGGGGAGGTGGCCGCAACTTCATCCCACGCGCTTTCGCCGTCAAGCTGCCGTTGAACTTCCAGAACCTCCGCGAACGCTTGCGCGGCGTTGTCGATTTCAACCGTAACGCTTGCATCGTCGTTGCGCTTGGCCGCTATCGACGCGGGCGCGGCGGGGGATGTGTAGATGACGTTTGAATAGGCGGGTTCGGCCATGGCGCTGCCGCTGAACGCGATGGCGCGGAACACGTAGCAGCCGTTAGGCTCGACCTCTACGGCAAACGTTTCGGCATTGCCGGCATTGCCGTAGAAAACCCATTCGCCGCCCGCTTGCCATTCGATTAGAACGCCGTCGTAAGTTCCGGCGTTCAGCCATTGAAGTTCTATGCTTTCGTCGCTTATGCGGCGCGCCTGTAGATTCGTTACGGGGCTAATAGCCATAACCCACCCCCATGTTGTAGTACCTTTCCGCTTCGCTGATCACTTGGCCAAGGGCTTCGTCCATACCTTTGCCCATGCCGCTATCGACGCGCGTTCCGTTGATGTACACGGTTGTGACGTAGGTGTTGCCACCCATGGGCTTCATGCCATCGCTTTGCGGCTGCATGGGCGCTCCTTGCATCGTCCATGGGATGTAAAGCGTTGTTTCGGCATCGTTTCCGAGGTTATCGATGGCCGATGCGGTAAGCCCTTCGGATTGCGATGCGACGAAGCTGTATTCGTCCTCGATGCCAAGCCCGTAGCCCGTTCCGAAATCACGGCCAAGCGCGCGGGTGACCTTTGATGGCGAGTTGGAGTTTTGCGCAGCCTTGGCCGCAGCTACCGCCTGTTTTGCCATGTTGTACGCTTGCGTGTACACCCATGACGATCGCGAGGATATTCCGTTGCCATAGCCCGTTCCGAAGTCAACGCCCGCCGAGCGCGCGGCGGAAGTCATGCTGCGAAGCCCGCTTGCGGCGGAATTGCCAAGACGCTGGCCATATGACTGCGCCGAGAGCGAGCCGAGGCGAGTTGCGAACGCGCGGGCTGCCTCCTGCCCTTCCGTGGCGAATCGCGTTCTTGATGTCTTGATTCCGTTCTCGGCGGATGTTGCCAGCCGCTTCGCTGCGCTTGTTACCGCACCCGATTGGCGCGATAGGCCGCTGGCCATCTGCGAACCGGCGGTGCTTCCTGCGGTTCCCGCCGTAACCGGTATGTTCGATACGCCAACCTTGGCCGAGTTGGATAGCGTGTTCGCCGCGCCGGAAACGATGCCCGTTGCCGCACTTAGGGCGGCGGCGAGGCCTGAACCGGCTTGGGTTCCCGTTATCGATGCAACGCCCGGAAGCCCCCCGATGGGAAGCTGCGCGGAAGATACCAGACCCAAGGCCGATGCCCCTACGGAGGCCGCCCAGCTTCCGAGTGAAGATGCGAGGTTCATGCCCGAGGTGTTGCCGGCTTCGCTTGCATAGCCCGGAAGGTTCAGCATCTCGGTTTGCATGCCCGTTGAGAGCGTGGCCATGCTCGTCGTGGCCAAGTCCGCCGAACCGTCGATGCCCTGCGAAAGGCCGGTATCGATATCGGTTCCGAGGTTGTACATGACCTGCGAAGGGCTATGGCTGTCGAACGATTCCTTGGCCTTGTTGATAACGTCTTCGGAAAGAACCCCGATTGCCGCTTCCGGCATGTCAGCCGAACCCTCGATGCCCGCGCGCAATCCTTCATCGATATCATGGCCAAGTATCTCGGCTGCTGCCGCAACGTCCCCGCCGGTCATCTGGACGATTAGCGCATCCATCATCACGCGCTGCGCATCTTCCGGCAAGGATGCGGATGCGTTGATTGCATCGGCTAGGGATTGCGGAATCTGTACACCTTGGGAGGCGCATGCTTCGGCCACGGACTGCAAGCCGCCCGAAACGCTTCCCTTCAACTCCTCCATGGCCGAGGATGCGGCGCTGCTGAAATTGTTGAGCGATGATTGGGTGGCCTCGTATGCCTCCCTCTCCTTCGCCGCCGTTTCGTCAACGGTAACGCCGTATTCCTGCAGCAACCCGGAAATGCTCGTATAGGTACCATCATAGGCCGCCGCGATGGATGCCGCTTGCCCCGGCGTTACCTCCGCCAATGCCGCGCTAGATGCGCCTACCGCTTCCAAGTCTTGCACGAAATCAAGGCTCGATTTCCCAACGGAATCGAACGCCGAGGTTAGGTTCAGGTTCTCGGCTACCGCGCGCGTTACGCTATCGGCCTCAGCATCCAACGCCATCTGCATGAGGGTCATGCCATCGGACGCAGAACGGAATGCTTCGTCTACCGCTTCGGCGGAACCCGTTGCCTCGTCGAGGGCTTTCTTGGCCTGATCAACTTGATAGCTTGCCGCTTGCATCGCGCCGGCGTACATATTCGCGTCGCCATACGCTTCCAGCGATATGCTATCCATCGCGGCCAACGCGTCGTTGTACGCCTTTTGCGCATCGGCAACGGCCTTGGCCGAATCGATTTGCTTTTGGTACGTCTCGGAATATGCGCTCTTGTTCGCTTCAAGCTGTATTTGAAGCTTCTGCGCGTCGATGACTTCAAGAACGGCATCCTTCGCTTGTACCGCTCCATCGGCCATTACCTGATACGCGCCCGCAGCATCCTGCACGACGCTGTAGGATGTTCCGCATTTCTCGTTCACTTGCGAAACCGCAAGTTCCAGACGGGCTACCTGCTCGGCGGTAAGGTTGCTCCGCCCGGCAAGCGAATCGATGGTATGGGCGTAGGTGTTGAGCGTTCCAACGCTCGTACCGGCTTGCGTATAGATATCCGATAGACTGTTCCCTAGTTCGGCGTTCGCCTCCTTTACGGCGGCAACCTCCGCCTGAACATCCGCAAGCGACATTTTGTATTCGGTCGTTTCTTGGCTTGCCGATGCCAGTGCGTTCGCGCCGTTCTTCAATGACGCATAGAACTCCGAATGCGCCCCGGAAAGCTTCTTTGTCGCCGATTCCCACTTCTCGCTTTCCTCGCGCGCATTGCCTATCGCGCCGACGATCTGCGAGATAATCCCGATGATTGCCAAGGGCGCAATAGTCTTCATGGCAAGCCCAAGCCCCTTCGCGGCGGCGGTTCCCGCCTTTGCTGCGATGGTCTGGGATTTGATGGCCGCTGTGGTTCCCGTGGTCTTCATGCCGAAGCTTTGAACGGATGCAGAAGATGCCTTGATAGCGGCATCGTATTTCTTCGTCTCTAGCGTTGCCGCCTTCACGGTCGTGGACGTTGCCTTTACCTGTTGGTTCGCCTTGGCCGTCTGGTTCGTCGAAACCATCAGCTTCTGCGCGAACGTCCCTTCCGTGGCGGTACGGCGCAGCAACTCCGCGTTGTCGGTCTTGCGGAGGTTGGCCAAGATTCCAAGGGCGCGCGTCTTCGCGCCGATTGATTTGGTTATGCTTCCAACCGTCGAAACGTACTTGCCGCCGATAATGAGCGCGGGCGCGATACCCGCGGCAATCCCGGCAATCGTGATGATGGCCTTCTGGCCGCCCTCGTCCATATCGGCGAAGGCTTGCGCGCCGGTTTCGATGATGGAGAACAGGGGGTCGGCGGCATCCATCGCGGCAAGCAGCGCATTCGCAAGCGGTACGCCAATCTGTTCCGCTACGCCCGTAGCCCTGTTCTGAACCATCTGGAACTTGGATGCAAGGGATTCGTTCTTGTTCGCCACCTCGTCCGTAAGAGCGCTTCCGCTTTCCCATTCGGAATTAGCCATCGCAACGGCGTTGGTGAGCAGTTCGGTGTTTCCGGCGAGGCGGCGCAGGGCATCGCTTTGGCGAAGTTCGTTGATGCCAAGTTCGTCAAGGATTACGTTCATGTCCTCGCCAACGCCGCGCCCGGATGCAAGCCCTTCTATGAACTTGATGAACGCGCCCGTTGCATCTTCGCCCCATGCATGCGCGAACTCGCTTGCGCTCATTCCCGCAACCGCGGCGTACTTCTCCAAATCCTTGCCGCCGGTTGCGACCTGAATGCTGATCTCGGAAAGGGTTTTCGAGAATGCGGAACCGCCCGCTTGCGCCTCTAGGTCGAGCGAGGACATTGCGCCGGCAATGCCCATGATATCCGCCTTGCTCATTCCGGCCTGCGTTCCGGCGGAGGCCATCCGCAAGCTGAACGCGCTTATCTCCGATTCGGTTGTCGCAAGATTGTTGCCGAGCGCAACGATGGTATTGCCATAGTTGTCGTACTCGTCGGATGCCATCTTTGTGATGTTCGCGAAGCGCGCCATCTCGGTCGAGGCCGTCTCAACGTCCATGTTGGTCGCGATATCCAAACCCGTCGTGATATGCGCGAAATCCTCTAGGGCTTCTTTGGCTATGTCCAACTGCCCGCCTAGTTCCTCGGCGGCAAGGATATCGGATGCGTTGATGGCATTGGTTTTGGAATACTCGATGGCGCTTTGCTTCAGCGCTTGGTATTCCTCGTCCGTGGCATCAACGGTTTTGCGAACGCCTGTAAGCGCGGTATCGATTTCTATGGCCTTAGATACCGTTACCGCACCTGCTGCAACCATGGCCGTGGAGAAGGAAAGCCCCTTCTTCCCCATCGATTCCATCTTGTAGCCGATGTTCTCTAGGGTCGCCCCCTGTTCCATGAGCGACGTTCCCCAGCGCACCAGATTGGATGCGCCTTTGGTTCCAATGAGGGCGGATTGGGCGTTCAGCTTCTCTAGCGATTGCCGCGCACGCTCAACCGCGCTTCCGTTGTAGGAGCCGACAATCTTTATCTTCACATCAGCGGTAGCCACAAAGCGCCCTCTCCAACGCCGTTGCTACGGCGTTTTGAACCCGAAGGACGTTTTCATTGACGGCGGGAACCATCGCGCGGGGCTGCGTGGCGCGCCGAGGTACGCCAACGCCGGACTTCTTGGCAAGGCGGGCGTTGGCAAGCTTCGTTCCCTTCGAGGAACGCGTTCGCGCGCCTTGGTGCGCGAACTCAATAACGCCCGCCGCCGGGTCTTTGGATTGCAGCCAGATGCCTGTTTTGGTTTTCTTTACCGAGAGGGACGAACGGAACGCACCGGACGTAGCGAATCCCGATGCCTTCGCTTGCGCGGAGGATAGGACGGCCTGTCCGGAATCCTGAATCGCTTTTTCCACGATGCGCGCGCCGTTGGCGTTGGCTATGCGCAGGTTGTCGATGGTCTCTTTGAGGCCTTCGACCTGTACCTGCATCAACCCGTTCTTTTCGCTAACGATGCTTGCCACGCGTGAATATCCTGTTCACCCTCGCTTGCCTAGTCCTTGCCCGCTTCTCCTTGAAGCTTTCTTTCGGCGTTCCCATCACTAGGTCGATGTAACGCTCGAAAACGCGCGGGTATTCGCGCTCTAGCCGTATAAGGTCTAGGGGCGAACACCCGCTTGCAACCGCCGCTAGAGCGATTTGCCCGGCGTAGCCTCTAAAGGGTCTTTGCCCTTGGCTTCCCCCGTCTCGTCGCCCCAAGCCTTCTCGATGGCCAAATCCCATCGGTCGGCGATAACGTCGATGCCGGCTTGAACGTCGGTCTCGGGGTCATCGATGCCAAGTTCGGGAAGGATGCCCGCCGATTGCGCGGCATAGAATCCCCATGCGTAGTCAACGCGCTGGTTCCGGATGGCGTTGTCCGGGAACAACGCCTCCGCATCGTTTGCCTTCCAAAGCGATGCGCGCCCCGCCTCGCAGGTGATCGTCTTGCCCTCGCCGTCGGAAAACGTCATCTTGAACTTCTTCATTGCTCTGCTCCCTTCCTTGAAGCCTTAAACCTGCACGTACTGCTGAACCTTGTTCACGATCGTGATGGTCACGGGCGTGTCGTTCTTGCTCATGATGCCGATATCGTCCGCGCTGAACTCCACCTCCGCGGCGTTGCCCTCCGGGTTGATTTCCGGGGTCTGGCAATTCCAAGGGATGTTCTGCGCGAGGATTTCAAAGGTGCAGTTCGGGTCTTGCGAATGCGTGAACGTGCATTTGGCCGAGCCGCGGACAATCTTTGATGTGACGGTGGTTCCCGTGTCGGTTCCGGTTAGAACCTTGCGGATAAGCCCCCAATCCTCCGGCATGACCGTGATTGCGACCTTCGAGGTGTTCTTGCCCTCCGAAAGCTCGGCGGGCATCACGCGCCCGGCGGAGCGGTAGGGGGTAAGGCTGTTCGACAACTCGAAATTGCCCTTCGTCACGATTGCCGCGGCGGGCGTGTTCGTGTTGGTGTCGATAAGGAACTCGCCCTCGGTCGGGATGAAGTAGCCATCGAAGCATGACGGCTCCGCTTCGTCATCCCAAGACGTGAACAGCTGCGCATCGATGCCGGCGGCGGTCACGCCGATATCGATTGGCGCATTGCCCTCGAAGTCAACCGATAGCGTGTCCATCTTGCAGCCGGAAGCAACGGATACGGTAGCCTCGCTGGTGTCGCCTACCTGCCCCCAGAACGTGAGGTACGGGATGGCGCTTCCAAGCGTGATCACATGCTTGTAATAGCCATCCTTCCCATCAACGGGCGTGGAAACGATGTTGCCAAGCTGGGCGTATGCGTACAGCCCGAGCGCATCCGCGTATGCAAGCGTCTCGAAGTCAACGCCCATGTTGACCTCGCTAACGTATGCGCCGTTCGCAGCGTTGGCGCGAAGCCCGCATGCAACGTTCTTCTGCTCAACGCTTCGCTCCGGCTTGACAAGGCCACCGCCGGTAAGCCCGTGCTTGAACGTGGGTTCCGTCGCGGGCGTTGCCTTATCCGCTTGGAGCGCAACGCCCAGAAGCCCTATGGATGTGTTAATCATCGGCTTTCTCCTTTTCCTTCGCCGCCTTTGATTCCTCTACCGCGTCGCCCAGAAGTTCGATTACGACAGGCGGAGCCTGTACCGTTTCGCCTTTCTTGAACGCGTACTTGCGGCCATTGATGGCCGCGGTTATGTCCTTCTTCGCTTTGATCACTTGACCAACTCCTTGAACTCTTGCGGGCAAACGGCGGCAACCTTGCAAACCACTTCGACGGAAGCCGCCGCGATGTATTGGTTTTCTGGCGTTGAATCAACGCCAGCCTCGCCAACCGTGGGGATTGCGTTATCTACCGCGCGCCCCAAGGTCGCCGCGGCGGATATCCCCATGCATACGCTTCCGATGTACTTCTGCAGCGTGTCTACCGCCTTGTTCCTGTCGGTATGCTTCGCGACGCAATACACGTTCAGGGCGAACGTGTATTGGTTCTCGCTTGAAGTTGCGCCGCCCTCGTTCGTTGTGGCATGGGGAAGGAAATCCACCCATACGCAGAACGGGGGTATATCGCGCGGTATGCCAAGGAACACCTTCGGTGCGGTCGGCGGCTCGTCATGAAGCGCAAGCCCTTCGGGGCTGAATACACGCTTCATGCGCTCATGAAGACCGTTGGCCGCTCTTTGATACGGCGTTAGCATCTAAGCCACCCCGTATCTTTTGCGCCCGAACTGCTCCGCGATGGCATCTATCTCCGGTATTCCCGTTGCACCGTCGCGCCCGGCGATGGTGTAGCGCAAGAACCCGGCTTCGGTTGCCTCTCCCGTCGCCCTGTCCGGCGTTGCCGAAGCGCGAAGGTAATAGGCGGCAAGGGCAAGAACGGCCTCCTTCACCGCCTCGGGAACCATGCGCTTCCCGTAGATGTAGACGATCTCGCAGCCTTCTACGGGCTTGCCGATTGCCTCTGCTTGGCAATCGCTTACAAGCCTGTAGTCCGGCGCGATGATTCGCTCCACATCGCAATGCTCCAAAGGCACGAAGCCCTGCGGCGCATAAACCGCGGTGGTTCCCATCCTTCGGACGAAGGAACGCCCCGCGGCGCGCTCGAACACCTCCGTGGCCTTCTCGCGCTTAGCCCTAAGTTCGTCATCGGTTCTATCCGAGAAATCATCGGTTCCGTCGCCGTAGCCCTTCAGTTCGTCCAACTCGAAGTAATGGCGCTCGATGATCTCAACATCCGCATCGAAAGCCGCCGCATTGGTGCCTTGCGGCGTTCCGTGCACATGGCACTTGCTAGGGATTCCGAGAGAAAGAAGGTTCACGGTGTTGTCCGCATCAACATCGATTTCAACCACGCTTCCATCGGGAAGGGAGCAGCTAACCGATGGAAGCGCTTCGGGTGCGCAAAGCACCAATGCAGCGGCTTCCTCCGCCGATAGAACCGTATGGCTATAGGGCTTGATCTCCATGGGCTAGGCAGCCTCGCCATCGTTGCCGTCGTTGCCGGCCTCGTTCGCGGCGTTGGCATCGGAACCCGCATCGTTCGCCGCGGCTTCCTGCGCCAAAGCGTCATCGAGCAGCTTCTGAAGGTCGGTGACCTTCGTGTTCGACTTGAACGGGATGCCCCGGTTTTCAAGTTCAGCGCGAAGCTGCGCGCCGGTAAGCGGCTTGGCTTCGTTGCCCTTTGCGTCATCGTTTCCGGCATCGGGAGCCGGAGAGGATGCGCCCTTGCCCAGAAGCCCGCGGCGGCGGGCTTCTGTTTCGGTCATCTTCTCGCCCTTGAACGCGACGAGGAAGCCATCGCGCTCAACGCGTTCCGGGGAAGTGTAGAAAGCCATCGCTAGTTCACCTCCGCGGCATCGATAGCGTCCTTGCAGTAGACGAACGCATCCGGGTAGGTGACCTTCAAGGCGTTGGATTCCTCCAGCAGGAGCGAAAGCTGGTTCTTGACGAACTGGTCATTCACGGTGCCGACGCGAAGCGTCTGCGCATCTGCGCTGAACAGCGTTGCCGCTTGGCTGAAGTACACCATAGCGCCGAAGTGAAGCTTGTTCGCATCGTCGGCGACGACCATGTTCACGTCCTCGATGACGGGGAGGTTCCAAACGCGGCCATTGGCCATGAGGGTGAGGTACGAACCGTTCTTGTCCTTCAGAAGGTCGATGGCCTCCTTCACCTGCGGGGCGACGGCAACGTAGTTCGGATAAAGGCGGCTGTTCATGATGGCAAGCGTCACCATGCGGCGGATGGAGTCGACCACATGGTCGCCCTCGCGCGCGGTGTAGGTCTGGATTCCCTCGGTGTTGAGGATGCCCACCATGCCCTCGGAATCATCGCCGACGAGCGCGCGCTCGTCCTTCTTCTCGGCAAGGCCGATGCGAAGTTCGTTGTTGATGGTGCTCTCAAGTTCGCCGTAGCGGGAGAGCGAGGGAATCTCGACGGGGATGTACGTTGCAAGAAGTTCCAGCGATGCGGTCTTCTTGCGCCACGTCAACTCGGATTCCGCCTTCGTCTCGCCGGACTTCCAAGGCTTGACGTTGATGTTGCGGTTGACGCGCTGCATGTACTTCACGTCGCCATCCGTGGTTCCCTTGGCAAGCGTGTCGCTGAACATATAGAACGGCGATGCGCCCCAAGCCGGAATCGTGGTTTCCTCGATGGTTGGGTCTTCAAGGGTGACAACGGCATCCATCGGCTTCGTGATCGTGAAGCCATCGGCAAGGGGCTTGAACTCGTTCTTCGCCCCAAGGAAATGCTGGCCGATGTTCTTGGGAACGAAAGCCTTCGTGATCTGCGTTGCGTTCTTCGCAAGCTCGGCCTCGTTCTTGACGGCATCGCCAAGCATCTCGTCGAGCAGCGCAACCTGCCCCTCCATGCGGCGCGCATCGTCCATGCGCTCCTCCTGCACGGCAACGGCTATCTGGTCGCCGAGCATCGTTTTCTTGTTGAGGATTTCTACTGCGTTAAGCATCCTTGTTTCCTTTCTCGTAAATCCTTGCGTTCACAACGACGTAGCCCGTTCCCTTGGAACCGGCGGGGGCTTCCCCCTCGGCCTGTGCCGTCTGTTCGATGATTTTCTCCCCGGCCTTACAAGTAGCCGTTTCGCCCTGTTCCAAGGCGGCGGGCGCGGCGGAGGCTTCCGGGAACTTCGGTGCATTCTTGAAGCATGCAAACAGGCGGGCATTGATGTTCGCGGCAACCTCCTTGCCCTCGCCCATCGTGTCCGCGAATCCCATTTCCAAAGCCTCGGAAGCCGTCATCCATGTTTCAACGCGCATCATGGCCGCGATCTCTTCCGCGCTCATGCCCGTTTTGCGCTCGTAGATTCCCGTTATCGTCTCGTCCAGCTTCTCCAAGCTGTCCGCAAGTTCGCGCAACTCAACGGCATTGCCGGCGGCATATGCCCATGCGTTGTGAATCATCACCATTGCGGAAGGGGAAACGATCACTTCATCGGCGCTAAGGATGCAGAAGCTTGCGGCGGATGCGGCAAGGCCATCGATATGCGCCGTTACCTTGCCGGGGTACCGGCTTATCGCCGAATAGATGGCGGAGCCATCGAAGGCGCTTCCGCCGGAACTGTTCACGAAGATGTGAACGTCCTCCGTTCCGAACGCATTAAGCTGCTTCACGAATTCGCCGGCGGAAACCGCGTTCTCGTCCCACCAGTCCTCGCCGATGGTTCCGTACAGGTAGATGCTATTCATTTGCCAACCTTTCTATCTCAGCCTCGATGTCGTATTCGATTCCCGCAAGCGCGCATGCGTTCGCAAGGGGAAGCAGGACGGTTGCCGCGAAGTCCCTAGATTTCGCGTTAACGCCGTTCTGCTTGAACCTTTCGCGAACGCGCGCTTCCATGTCCGCGCGTATGGGCGCAAGGGAATCGATGGAGTTTTGGATGGGGATGCCGTCGCGTATCGGGTAGTACGCCGTCGGCTGCAGCGGTTCGTCTAGGCCGTCGATTGGCGGAAGTTCCTCCCATTCGCGCACTTCCGCGCGCGTGAAGAACCCCGCGTAAACCCCGATGCGGTAGCCCTCCATCCTGTCCTTGTAGGCACCGCGCATGTAGCCGTTCATGTCAAACTTCACGTAGCAATCGGGGAAGCGATGGCGCATCACGTCAAGCACCGTTTGCAGCACCTGCTCGATGGCCGTTGCCTCGTTCGTAAGCGTCGTTCGCGCGAATTGAAGTTCCATCGTTGCGACGTTCGAGTACGTGCTTCGGCTGTTCTCATAAACGGAGGAAGGGGGAACGCCCAACACGCGGCAGCACTGCTGAAGAACCCAAGTTTCCTGCTCGCTTAGGTTCATGTCGCCCATCGTCATCGGGTTCTGCTTGTATTTCAAGCCCTTGTCGAAGATGCGAACCGTTCCGGCGGATTGGATGCCGGACGTTGATTTGAGGCTGTTGGCGACCTCCTGCTTTTCCTCGTTGGTCATGTCCGCTTCGGTTTCCAAGTAGCCGGGGAAGTGGTTGCCGTTGTTCAGGAGGCGGGAATAGAACTTCTCCAAGTCGATTGAAAGCCCAACGTTCTCCGCCGCAAGCTTCGCAAGCGATTTCCCGGTCTTGCCGCAATCGAGCGAAACGCAGGTTTTGAACACTAGGACTTCGTGCGATTGGTACCTTCCGGCGGGCGTGAACGTGTCGCCTACCTGAACCTCGTAGTACGCCGTTTGCGTTTCCGAATCGAACAGCAATTCGACGGGGCTTTCTATCGGATAGAACGCGACGGGTTCCCCGATGGCGTTGTAAACGACGCGCACGGCGGCTTGGCCGAAGATATCCCGGCGCTGTATCAACCAGTTCCATCCGTCGGATGCCGTCATGAACGGGTTCCACCGATGCGAAAGGATGCGCTCTAGCGGATGCGATATCGCTTCCCGCTTCCCGTCCTTCTTCTGGTAGATATGAACCGGCAAGGATGCAAGCGGGCGGCTCTTGGCCAAGAGGCATGATAGGAAAGCTATCGAGTAGTACGCGCCCGTCGTGCTGATCACGCGCCTGTCGTTCAGGGATAGAGGTGCTATGAACGTGAATTGCCCGCCCGTTACGCGCTCAACCATGTTGCGGACGGCCTTAGCGATGATTCCCAAAGCAACTCCTTTCTTGCTTTGGGGAATCCTAAGCCCGGCCTTACAAGTAGCCCCTACACCTCGAACACGAACTGCGAATGCGCGTAGTCTGGCCGCGGCTCCGCGTTCTTGTAGATGTACATGGCCATCGATGCCGCAATAGCCGCGTCAATCTTCTTCTTCGTTCGCCCGCTGCCGCTCGATGTGAACCGCATGCCGTAAGCCTTGTTCTCTTCCTCGATGCAGTTGCCGGCATGGTCTGCAAGAACCGGCGTTGAACCCAGCGCCGCCTTTCCCGTCTCGACGGAATGCTTGAAGAACGCGCATGCCGGACACATGATGGAAGGCTGTTGTTTCAATGCGAACACCTCAACGCCAAGGCGCTTCATGTAGTCGGCGAACACGTTCATGCGCGCCGGGTCAACCCCGATGGGCGGCTTGAATGGCATCGCATAGAGGCGTTCGAGGACATCGCCAACCTCCATGATGTTATAGAACCCATCCTCGCCGGGGTCATCCCAGATGTACTCCTTGAACACATCCTTGCCATCCTGTTCCTGATAGCAAACCGCGGCCATGGTATCGCCCGAAACCGCGCCATCAACCGCTATAGCGAAGGGCTGGGAGAAGTCGAACCGGATGGTGGTTTTCTTGCAAAGGTTAATCTTGCTCGTCTTGATGGCCATGATCTCGGCCTTCTTTGCCGGGAACCGGTTCAGTACGTAACGCTCGAACGCCGCGGGCTTCAAGGCGGCGTATTGGTCTGCGATATCTTCAATCGTTATCCATGAAGGTTTCGCAAGGCGCTTCCAAAGGGCTTTTGAGTTTGGCTTCTCGTTCTCGTCCGCGCCAAGCCAATACAGATAACACGCCTTGTCATGCTCGATATCTTCTTCGAGCCATTCCCAAAGGAACCCCTTCTGCTCGTCTCCCGCCGTCGTGATGGCGATTGCCAAGGCGTTGGGAATCGACTTTTGGCCGGAAATGATGGCGTTCCATACCCTGTCATCGCGCCAGACGTGCAACTCGTCGGCGATTACCACGTTGAAGTGCCACGATTGAACGGCGGCCTCCGAATAGGGGAATACCTTGATTTCCGCGCCCGTTTCCCTGTTCTTCAGGCTTCCCTTCAACGGCTCCCACAGCGCGTTCAAATCCGGGTCGAGCGCGGCCATCGTCTTGATTTTCGTTAGGAGGTTTCCGGCCTGTTCCTCCGATGATGCGATAAGGCCGTATTGCCCGTTATGTATCGGCTCCATGTTCGCGATCGTCATGAGCATGGCGCAAGCGATGATTGACTTGCCGTAATCGCGGGGAAGCCCAATCAGGGCGCGGCGGAACTTGCGGCGGAACTTGCCGTGCCTAACCGCGCCGGATGCGAATATAGGCCGCCAGATATCATCGCGCTGCCATGGCTCGATATCGAGCGGAAGCCCGTAGTAATCGTCATTGCCGACGTGGTGAAGATGCGCGCTGCAGAAGAACTGGTATAGGTTCGCTTGCTCCAACCCGGCGGCGCTGTAGCGTTGTTTCCTAGTTCGGCGCACTTAGCCGCCCCTTGAATCTCGTGAACAATTCCTCGGTCTTCCTGACCAAATCCGCCTGCGTCGAATGCGTCACCGCTTCAAGCAGTCCCATCTTCTGGCGCGCCAAGGGAGATACGCCAAGTTCGTCCGCAAGCGTTCGGTATGTCGCCATCGCTTCGCGCGCCGTCTTGATATCCGGATGCGCCTTCGCCGTGGCGGGGTCTACCGTCCCCTCGTCCGTTATCCGCCCAATCTTCGTGATCACGCGGCCATCGGGCGTTAGCGTGTTGTTCATGCATTGGCGGTACACCGCATAGCTGTAGCAGAGCATTTCAAGCTGCGGGATATCCGCCGCGCTGTATTGGTAGCCATCGCCTACCACCAAGTCCCAACATTGGCTCATTGTCGGGTTCGCCAAGACCGCATCCGGCTTTTGCAAAGCGGGCGGCATCGCGGAAGGCTCCGCGATAAGTTCCGTTTGAGGCGAGGGCTTGGGATTGCGGCGAACCGCCTTGCTGTCGGGCTTGCGTCCTTTCACTGCCAGCCCTCCCGCTCGATTGCGGAACGGATGGATTTGCCCATGCGTTCGCACCCCGCGCGAAGCTGTAAGGGGGCGGCCTTGCTAAGTTGGAGGAATGCGGCGGAAAGGTTCTTCGCCTCGGTAATCAGAATCGCGGCATCCTCCACCATGTTTTCGGTTTTGGCATCCACGACGGGAGGCGCATCCGGCATCATGGGCGCATAGCCTCTATGCGCTTGAACGCGGCAACGCCCGGAACAATACTTCGCTGTGCTTCTCTGCGCATGGAACTGTTCGCCGCACATTGCGCAACGCTTAATCATCGGGCGCGCCCATCTCGTAATCGTCCACATGCCGCTCGGCTTGCGTAACGCGCTTGCCGCGGTACATGCCCGCGCCGGCTTCGTCGATGGCCGAGAAGGGGATTTCGGGAACGGTTAAGCGCTTGCGCCATTTCTTGTCGATGAAGTAGATATACCGAAGCTGGAATCCGGGAACCTTCGGATAGTTCCGGAACTCCTTCTCCCTGTTCTGGTTGTAGGCCGTAATCGAGTGGATGACCCCCCCCTGTGGGTCATAGCGCAACGTGTTGTTGCGTTTGATCTGCGTAAGGATGAAGTTGGAAGCGCGGTAAATCGTCCCATCCCCGCATTGGCACCCGTCGGCGAACGATAGAATCCACTTCACATGCGGGGCGTTCTTCTTGATAAGCTTCATCGCGATGGATATGGCGCGCGATTCGCTGTTGCGCGGAAGGTAGTCATCGAAGGCCATGCGGTTCAGTTCGAGCATCCCGTTCCATGGCGTTCCTTCCACAAGCCCAAGAACCTTGCGCTTGTCCGTGGGCGCGCCGAAGGACATAACGCCGTGCATCGCGCCATCTAGGAACACGCCGAAGTGAAGCGTTGAATTGTTGACCACCTTGCCGCTGTAATGAACGCGCTTCACGAAAGGGTTGGCAAGGCTCGAAGGGATTACCCGAACGTCGATTTCTAGCGCTCTGCCCATTGCCGGCACACCTCGCAAACCAGATTCCCGTACTTGTTGCCGGCCTGAATCTCCGGTTCCCCTACGGCATCGCAAGCCGAAACGATGATGTTGTACTGTTCCTCGGTAAGCTTCATCGTGATCTGCTTCTCCTTCGGGGAATCGCCGTCATCCAAAGCGAAATCCGTTCCGAAATCGTCCGCGTCGAAAGCGAACCCCTCGAAGCCGAACCCCTTCCAATCGGCATCGATGGCCACCATTTCGTCCATCAGGGTTTCATAGTCGAAATCGGTTTCCCGCTGTAGCTGGTTGTGGATATGGCAATACGCGCGCCGCTGCTCGTCGCTTAGATGGCCAAGGATGTTGCAGGGGATTTCTTCAAGCCCTAGAAGCTTCGCGGCCTCCCATGCGCCATGCCCCGCAACGATCTCGTATTCCCCGGCATCGTTCACCCAAACGTCCACCGGGTCGTTGAAGCCGTATTCGCGTATCGATTTGGCGATGTGCGTTATCTGCTTCTCGGTATGAACCTTCGCGTTGTTCGCGTAAGGCTTCAGGCCGGCCACGGGAAGCATGGCCGCTTCAAGCTTCGATTCCTGCATCCGCTTCTCCTTCCAATCGCCTCGGTTGGGGAGATTCTACGGTTAGCGTTACAACTTCAAAATCGTTAGCGTTACCGAAACTTCCAATTTCGTTCGTAGGTGCGGAAGGGGGGGCGCGTTGGGTACGGAAAGGGGGTTCCCATGATTGGAACCCCCTACCCCCTAGCGGGGAAGGCTACAATTCCCCGCTAGGTGCGCGAAAACAGAACGCGCGAATGAGCATTTGGAAGCTTTTCCTCGAAGCCCTATGCCCTCCCATCCCCGCCACGATCACGAACGGCGGAATTGATACCAAAAACAAACGGTTTCATGCCCGGAATCGACATGCTTCGGCTTCATCAACGGAACATCTTGGGCGAATCGAAGTAGGTTCGCTTGCATCGATGGCGGCAAGCCTTGAACCTAACGGGATGCGACCGCTTGCATACGTCGCACCATCCCGCGGCGGCTACCAACAGCGAAGGGCTAGGCACATCCAACAGCCATCGCAACGCCGAAGGGTATGCCGCCATGCAATACCTTCGCATGCTAAGCCCCAAGCCTTGGGGGATTGATTGGCTTGCAGAAATCCTTATCGGGCGAATAGATGACGCAAGCCTGTTCGTTGCGCTTGCCACATCCTTCGCGTATGCAATCCTCGCAACGGAACTCATACGCCGGTTCGCATTCCCCGGAGGTTTCCATCGGACATTCCATCATTTCATCCATGCCGCAACCGCATTCCCCGCTCTCGTTGTAAAGCCCGTCGTACCCGCGCTTCGTAAGCCAGCGCGATACGATTTCCTTAACCTGTAGGTTCATGCCCTAACCCCTTTCATCCTTGGCCGGAATACGCCAATCGCGCCCGGCAATCTCAACCTTGCGGGTCATCCCGAACAGCCGCGAAACGATTGCGCGCGCCGCGGATTCATCGCCGCATTGCGCAAGCCGCGCGGTTAGTTCCTTCTTCGAGAAGTTGCTTGTTACGATCACGGGGCGTTCGTTCTTATCCCGTTCATCGAAGATGCGGTACAGCATGGAAACAACGGGCTTGCTATCGCATTCCTTCCCAACGTCATCGACGATTAGAAGCCATGGCCTTGAAAGCCTAGCGAACAACTGCTGCTCGGTTTCGGTCTTGTAGCCCGTTGAGAACAACGCGCCCTTGATCTCAACGGCGGAAGCGAAGTAAACGCTCTTGCCGGCGCGCAGAACCTGAACCCCGATGGCCGAAGCCAGTTCCGTCTTTCCCCGCCCGTTCTCGCCTTGGATGTACAGGCCGCCGCCCTTGGCAACGGTATCGAGCGCATCCTTGCGGCGTATGGGCGCGCGCCAGAACTTGCGGGGGATGTTGGAGCGTTCAAGCTTGCGAACCATTTCCATCCTTGCCGCCCGCGCCTTGGCTTCCCCTTCCGCTTCCTCCGCCGCCTTGCGCTCGGCCATGTAGCCGGGGCAATCGCAAGGGTCTGGGATGGTACGGCTTGAACCGCCGAAGCTGTACGCCTTTGCCGGCAGAACCTTGCCGCAATGCGGGCATGGCGCGGTAGTTTCCCTAATCATCGTATTCATCGAATCGGCTATCGTTGGCATCGATGGCACCGCCCTTCCGCTTCGCTTCTTCCATGTATTCCTTGAAGTGCCGCCTTGCGAACAGGGTTTCGGGGCGAATCCACTTGGCAAGTTCCGGCTTGGGTTCCCATTGCGATTTCTTCAACCGAATCATCGCTTCGACTTCCGCGATCTCGTATTCCCCGGCGAAGTCGTTCAGGCAATCCTCGATATCGCTTGGAAGGTTCCCCACGGGCTTTCCCGTGATGGATTGGAACGAGGCTAGGCAACGGAGGGGGAAGGGAACATCAGGCGCACCCCCATCTGTATCGCAGCCCCTCCTTTCCTTTTCCTTTCCTTTTCCCTTTCCATTTCCTTTCCTTTCCTTTCCTTTCCAGCAATGAACGTTCACTGAATCTTCACTGAATGCATCTGTTTCCCCTGTTCCGCCCCTGTTTTCATCCGTTTCAGTGATTTCTCCGTGATTGTTCACTGATTCATCATTGATAGGTTCTTGAACAGAGGGGGTGTTTTGGTTGCCTACAGGGGGTGCGGGAAGCTGCGAAGCTTGTGGACGGTTCACCTTCTGATGCTCCGCGAACCCCGGAATGCATAGGTACTTCTTCGCTTCCACGGTGTACACACGAACCAGACCCATCACGGCAAGTTCTTCGATGGCGTTGCCGCAATCCGCTTGCGTGATCTCTTCCCGAAGCGGGAACACCTGCGCCTTGATTAGCGCCGGGCTGTAGCGCATGCGCCCCTCGTCATCCGTGAAGCATGGAAGCCTAGCGAACAGCAGGGCGGCTGTAACGCTAACGGATTCTAGCGTTTCAGATAGCGCGGAATCGGGTTTGATGGTTCGTATTCGTGACATTTCGGAGGCTCCCTTTCTATCCTTTTTCTTGCATTAGTTTTCCAAGCGGGAATCCGTGAAGCGAACGCAGGGTTCGCCAGTTCGCGGGCAGTTTGGGATGTATTGCGCGGCAACCGCGTTACATTGCCGTTTCATCATGCTTTCGCTGATGGATGCGAAGCGCTTTGCGGTCGCGGCATCGCTTCCGGGAAGCACATGGCCGTACAGCCGGAGCGTCGTTTGAACGTCCGCATGGCCAAGCCTTTCCTGAACGCGGCGTATTGGTTCGCCTTGCTCCAACAGGTACGTGGCATGCGTATGGCGCAAGGTGTGAAGATGGACGTACGGTTCAAGCCCAAGGGCTTTCACGATCGATTTCATGCCGTCCGTTAGTTCGCTCGGCTTGAAGGTGCTTCCATCCGCATGCGAGAACAGAGGCGTGGAATCGCTTACCCTCACGCCCTTCTCGGCAAGGATGGCAACCTGTATCGCGCCGTACGCATCCAAATGGGCGGCGGTTACCTCGTCGAGCGTTACGGTTCTAACCCTTCCGCCCTTCGGCTTGTCCTTCTCGTTCTGCTTGCCCTTGGCCTTGCGCTTGTCCTTCACCTGCGTTTCGACCTGCTGGACGCGAAGCGCGGGAACCGGAACCTGCTCGCCCGTATCGGCATCTATCTCGAACCCGAACACCCTATGCCGAAGCCGCTGCCCGGATAGTTCCCCGCGGCGCAAGCCCGTATGAAGGTCTACCCAGAGGATTACGGCAAGCGTGTATTCCTCGAACTCCGCATCATTGGTAACAGGGCGGGCGAGGATGGTTTTGAGGTATTGGCAAAGCTTCGCGAAATCGATTGGCGAAAGCGGTTTGGCCTCCGGGTAATCGCCGATGGCCACCTTAACGTCCTCCATCGGATGCCCTGATATGACCCCATCCGCGCGAAGGGTTGAGAAGCAGCCGGATAGGAACGCGGAAATCTTCTTCACGGTCGATTGCGCAAGCCCCGCGCCATCATCATCCTTCGGGCGGCGAAGGTCGCGGAAGAACATGCTGAACACCTTCGCGTCCGCCTTCTCGTAAGGAACGTTCCCGATGCGCGGGTTGATATGGCATCGCGTGTAACTCCAATAGCTTGAAAGCGTGGATGCGGCCATGCCGTCCAACTCGCACGATTCAAGGTAGTATTCGACGATCGTTTGGATGGTCATGAGGTGCGAATCGCCCTTGGTTACGGCGGCCTTCGCATCCATCTGTTCCTTGGCCGCATCGATTTCGGCTTCCGTCGATTCTGCAGGAAGCGTGACCGATACGTAGTAAGGCTTATGCGTCCGCGGATTGATGCCCGCGTAGGCACGAACGAGGTGGTTGCCCGTCTTGGGGTTCGTCCTTACGCTTGCCATTCGATTCCATGCTTTCGCATCCAAGCGGCGTACTTCGCCCCGAAATCGGCCATGCCGCCGGCAACGAACCGAGCCGTGAATCCAAGGCTTCCAAGAACCTTCCCGATCTCGCGCGCCTGTTCGCACGTGATTTGTTGGTCTAGCACCATGATCACGTTATGCGGTTCGTCTACGAACTTTTGGCATGTTGCGCCGCTGCCCTGTTCGAGTGCCATTCGCTAGAACCCCCTTCCGCTTCTCGGGGGGGGGTTGTAGCCTTCAAAGCATGCCGGGCATGCCTCGCCCTCGCGGTCTGAACTGTCAACGAACCAGCCATCGCATTGCGGGCATTGAAGCAAGGCGAATTGCTGTTCCGGCTTGATCTCCATGGTCATCACTTCCCGTCGGGAAGCATGCGATTAGCGAACGCTTCATAAAGCGTTCGGCCATGCTCGTCCAGCATGTACGGCATCATCACTTCCGCCGCTTCCGCTTGCCCTGTTTCAATCAAAGCCATTTGTGCATCAAGCCAATCCTTGATATTGCGCCATGCAACGTTCTCGGCGTGTTCGTCCGTGCATTTGGCTTTCTGCTTCTGAAGGATTCGCTTTACCGCTTCCGCGCGGGCTGGAAGCCTGAAAGCTTGAACCCCGCCTTCGAGGTTCAAGGCGAACGAAACGCCCAACACGCGGCCTCCGTTGCCGTAGTCGATGGAGACCCGGAAAGCGCCATTCTTGGCCAATATCTCCTGAATCTCCCCGATGGTCTTTGTTGCTGCAATCCTAGTGGTGTAGTTCTTGATGGCCATGGCTATGCACCTACCAATGCGGGCGCGTTGGTAACCTGTTCGGCTTCCGCTTCGTCCATGCGTCGTGATCGTACGGCTTCGTTGCCCGCCTTCTTGCCGGCGTAGTAGGCAAGGTGAGCATCGATGCCCCTGCCAACTTCCAATTCGCAATTAGCTTCGGTAAGGTCGCTGAACTCCGCATCGTAGGATTCGTTCACCTTCGGCGGGGTAACAATCATCAGGGCTTCGCATTGCTTTTCAAGTTCAAGGCGAACGCCTTCCACGAACCCCGTAACATATGCGTTGTACATGCCGCGTGGCATGCCTTTGGTGAACCTCCGCGCAAGCCTGTTCCCAATCTTGTACAGGTAGTCGAACGTCAAGGCCGCCGCGGTCGCATCGGTCTTGTAGCCGTAGAACTTCATCTTGTAGAGGTACTTCCCGGAAGCCCACGAACGCTCTTGGTGGTAGCGGCAACGGAACGCCGGCGCTATCACCTCCGCAAGATACCAACGCCAACGGCGGGGCGAATGCTTGGAATAAACGCCCTCTATCGGTTCGGCATCCTCCGAATGAACCTCCCAATCCTCAACATCGTTCTGCGCCATCAAGCGCTGCGCAGCCAACGCCGCGGCGGTAGCCTCCGCGCGCGTTGCGCCCTTGTTCTCGGCCAGCTTCAGAAGCTTGCGTATGCGCTCGATAATCTTCTCGCGTTCCATGAATCCCCCTTTAATTGCGCGCGCGTTCGCGTAGTTCGATTTGCGGAAGCCATCTATCAAAGGCTCGGTATATGGGAATGCTGTTCTTTGAATCCGCCCATCCGCATAGGCCGATGAATCCATCGGCATTCAAGCTGACGGCTTCCCGGTCATCGAAGTAATGGGACGAAAGGCGGAAGAACGCGCACTTCAACGTATGGTCGGCGTTGTATTCGATGATGACCTGATCGTGAAGCTTCAACGTCGTTGTGGTGGTTTCCTCGGCCTTCAACGCGCGCGTTATCTCTTCCTGCAGGTATCGCTTCAAGTCGAGCAAATCAACGTTGCTGATGCGCGAATAATCGAGGAGGGTTTCACTCCGCGCGGCCTTGTACTGTTCTGGGGTCAGCGTTCGGCTCATGCTTCGCGCCCCCAATCGATAACGGGCGGCATCCCCGGCTCGTCGCTCGTCTTGTCCGTGGTGTAAACAGGGCGGCGCGCAATCGTCGTGTAAACGTGTTCGCCGCATCCGGGGCATTGGAAGTAGAAGAAATCCGATGCGAAGTCCGATTCGGCTATGGCATCGGGAAGGTCTGCCAAATCGAGCGCGCGCCCGCAATACGGGCAAACCGGCGCTTCCGTCTCGATGTGATCAATGAAGCCATCCGGCGCATGCTGCGGCGCGCCTTGGCCATTACGTTGCCTTGCGTGTTCCATGGTTGCTCCCTTTTGATGTTGTTTCCACGTAGCCGTCGCAGCGGCTTCCGTGGCGTTTGATGGATGCTTCGAGCCGAGGGTGTTCCTTGGCCATGATTCGCCCGAAGGCGGCGGAAAGCGGGTTGGCTACCCCGATGCGAAGTTCGTTGCGAACCATGCCCATCAGATAGCGGATTGAAACGTAGCCGGTTCGCGAAAGCCGGTAGGCGTTGGAAACCATGTAATCCCATGCGGAGGGATTGGCGGCAATCCATTCGTATGCTGCAGCGGCATCCTGTTCGCCTTCCGCTCCCAACCCCGGAAGCTGTAGCTGCGGGCTTTCCGGCTTGGGTTTGTATGCCTGATCGTTGCGCATCAGTAGCCGCCCATCCCCGCCATGAAGAACATGGCCAGAAGGAACACGAACGCGCCCACGAACTCGCATATGGCGGCGATGCGCTTCTTGCGCCTTTGGCGCAGGATGTAATCGCTTGATATACTTTTAGCCGGAACAGCCGCCGCAAAGCGGATGTTCGTTATCGTGAGGGCGCGGCTAGTTGCCAGACCGGGCGCGCCCTTGTCGCTTCGCTTCATGCATAGCCCCTAACAGTTTCCTGACCCCGTGGTACATGGTCAGCCCCGCTACTTCCTTAGGGCAGCGTCCGCGTGGTTGTGGCACGGGATGCATAGCCCCTCCAAGTTCGATAGCCTGTTCGTTCCGCCCTTGGAAAGCGGAACCTTGTGGTGAACGCCGCCCGCGAACGCGCGCCAACGGCCTTTCCTCTTTTCGGCTACTAACTTCCTGCATCGGTTACACCTCCCTCGCTGCATCTCCCAAACAAGCTGCCGGTTGCGCTGGTACTCCGGGTCGCCGTATGCGCGGCGGGATGCATCACGATCACATTGCTTGCGCGTATCGCGGCGCGCCTTGCGCGCGGCCTTGCGCTTCGGGCATTCCTCGCCGGCGCGATGAACTTTCATGCAGTGTTCGCACCAGTAATCAATTCTTGCGGCCATGCTTGCCCTTGCCTTTCTTCGGCTTGCCCGCCTCGTAAGCGCGCTGCCTTGCGGCTTCCTTGGCCGCCTTCGCCTTCCGCTCCGATTCGCGTTGGCGGAACTTGCGTTCCTCCTCGCGGTAGTAACAGGTGTTGCAGATGCCGAACCGTGCGCCGAACGAACCCTTAACCACGCGGTTCTCGTAGCATTGGGGGCAAAGGTCGCCCAGCCGTCCCGGCTCCTTCATGGAAAGCCCCATGCGCTCCGCTTGCCTACGGATTGCCTTCTCGCTTCTCCAAGGCATATGCGCATGAATCCAGAGAACGCCGCGGGGTATGTGATCTGCAAGGAACGCCTTCTCGTCCGCGTTCCAGTGCGAATTGGTCGCCCTTTTTCGCAAATGGGGCATTTGCCCCATTTCATTTGCCCCACTTTGCAAAATCTCCATAATTGCTACCGTTCACCGGCAGAAACGACATAGGGGGCGCGGCATACAAGCTGTTCCATCGTGATGCCAAGTTCGTCCGCCATCCGAAGGGCAGTCGAAAGCTTCATTTCCGAGGAACCTTCTTCGTAGTACTGGATGGAATCGCGGCTTTTGCCAACCGCCTTACCAAGTTCGTTGCGGCTCTTGTCCCTATCGGTGCGCACTACCTCGATGCGCTTGCCAACGGATTTCTTGAATGCCTGTTCATCGAACGTCATGCTTCGCCCTTTCTCTAACACGCCGGCGCGAACACGCCGGCAAGCGCGGAACCTGCAGCCATGGCCGCGCCGCCGGCATCGCAGGGCATCGCTTCAATCATGCTTCCGTAAAGCGCCACGATCTCGCGCCCCTGCGAATCCCACCTATCCATGTAGGCCGCCGTGATGGATTCGTCGTTGATAAGTTCCTCGAACAGGGCATCCGCATCCTCGCGGGTCACGAAGGTGTTCCACATCGGAGTGCAGATTCCGCCCTGTTGGTAGATGACCATGTAGAAGGTGTTCATGCTTCCGTCCTCTCTATCGGTAGGAATTGGTTAGTAGCGCGCTTCCGTCCTCGGCGCTTTCGGTGTAAACGTCGTACAGGTTCGTAACGGCGGATGCGGGAAGTTCGCCCGATTCGCGCCCGCGCTTGAATGCCTTGTTAACGTCCATGTTGATTGCGATGGCGCGGAACCCGTAAGCCGCCGCCATGCCTTCGATGAAGCCTTGCAGAAGCCCTTGGGTGTACCCAACGTCATAGGTGCAACGCTCGTACATGGATGTGCCTTGCGTTGCGAACACCCGGCGCTCCTTCGCGCGCTCGTGGTAGTTGCGAAGCAGAACCGCATCCTTGAACGCGGATTCGTAACCGCGCTTGCGGCATTTGGCAATCTTGCGCCATTCCATCGCTATGCCTGTTCCTGATCGTCGCGCGGCTTGCCGCCAACATCGCGCGGAGCGCGGCGGCGGCCTTTCGGCCAAGGCTTGTTCTTCATGGCCTCGCCCTTGCGAAACGCCTCGCGGTTGAAGTCCTTCCGCTCATGCTTTCCGGGAACCTTGCCGAATCCAAACGGGTTCATCTTTCCTTCTTTCTGTTTGCTGAAAGCCGAACAATGGAAGCGCTCCGGGCAATGCCACTGCGAACATTTGGAGGGGGTTGTGGATGCCGAGTTAGTACCAGCCAGAACCTCGCCCGTGCGCTCCCGTTGTTCGGTTTTCAAGTTGCTTGTAAGGCGGGGCTTATGCTTCACGCCATGGCTAGGGATGATGAAAAACTCACGAAACGCGATTGGAAGCTACTTGCAGGGGAACTTGCGGTTGGCCTGATCGTTGCGCTGTTTGCGCAGTGCGTTTCGCAAGTTGATAATCCTTCGCCGATTTCTAGCGGTTTCGAGGCTTGCCGATATTGCGAAGTACAGGGATGCGGTTGCGATGCATCCATACGGTTCGACGTAATGCCCAATGACCTGCCCGAAGCCGTAGCAGAAGGCAATCAAAATCAAGATGATG
>CANOHY010000019.1 GCA_947565915.1 uncultured Eggerthellaceae bacterium
CATCAGCACAATCAGCGTGACGAAGAAGATTATCGCCAAGATGATTGTGATGCGATTCAAGTTCTTCTCAACGATGCTCGTTCCGCCCTGCGTATTGTAGAACGAGCTTTGAATCATCTCCGATACGCCCGTACCCTTGCCCGAATGCAGCAAGATGAACAGGATGAGCCCTGCGCCAGAGGCGAAGAGCAGAACAAGCATAACAATCAGCAACGGACTCAAGATGCACTCTCCTATGGGATTTGCGAACTCACAAGCAGTGAATTATAGCCAATCGGCCAGCTTGCTGCAAACGATTCGCTATTTCAAACATGCGTTCACAAGGGCTACAAACGAAGACGCCTCGAGCGCCGCCCCACCAATCAAGCCGCCATCGATGTCAGGCTCTGCTATGAGGCTATCCACGTTACCAGGATTCATCGAGCCCCCATACAGGATGCGCATCTCGTCGGCTTTGGGTGCTCCGAAAAGCTCGCCAAGCTCCACGCGGATGGCATTACAGACCTCTTCGGCTTGCTCGGGCGTGGCAGTACGACCCGTGCCTATGGCCCAAATAGGCTCATAGGCAACTACTGAGCCCTTGATCTCGGCTGCCGTCAAGCCAGCGAATGCGGCGCGAACCTGGGCGCACACGTATTCGATCGTGCGACCCTCATCGCGCACGGCCAAGCTCTCCCCTACGCACACGATGGGATTGATGCCAACACCCAGAAGCGCCTTCACCTTGAGATTGACTTCTTCGTTGGTCTCGCCGAAAAGCGTGCGACGCTCGGAATGGCCCACGATGCACCACTCGCATCCGATCTCTGCCAGCATCCGAGGCGAGATCTCGCCCGTGAAGGCACCCGCTTCTTCCCAGTAGACGTTCTGTGCGCCCACGGCAATAGGCGCCTTGTCGAAATCGAACACCGTCTTCACAGGCTTGATGTCGATGAACGGCACGCATACGGCCACATCCACGTCTTCCTTCCAGCGGTCATCGTAGTTGTTCGATATGTCCTGAGCCAGCACCATAGCCTCGCCAAGCGTCTTGTTCATCTTCCAGTTGCCCACCATCAGCGGCATGCGTTCCATCGGCTCCTCCTTGCGAATCCGGCTGCGCGCCAACATCCCGCAGCCCCTTATACCTAATAGCGTCTCAGCTAATCTTGCAATGCGGCGACCCCTGGCAGCTCCTTGCCTTCCACGAGCTCCATCGATGCACCACCACCCGTGGAAATGAAGGTCATGGCATCGGACAGGCCGAACTTGTTGACGGCGGCCACGCTATCGCCCCCGCCAATGATGGTGTCGGCATGCGCGTTCGCTGCCACGGCCTCAGCCACGGCCTTGGTGCCCTGCGCGAAAGCATCCATCTCGAAAACGCCCATGGGGCCGTTCCAGAACACCGTGTTCGCATCGGCTATGGCGTCGCTATAGAACTTTACCGTTTCAGGTCCGATGTCGAGCCCCATCATGTCTGCCGGAATGGCGTCTACCGAGGCTATGCACGTTCGGGCATCTTCGGCGAATGCATCAGCGCACACCACATCTACGGGCAACAGCAGCTGCACGCCCATGGATTTCGCCTTCTCGAGCATCTCCCGAGCACGGCCGACCCAATCCTCTTCCTTAAGTGACGTGCCAACCTCGTATCCTTGCGCCATGAGAAAGGTGAAGCACATGCCGCCGCCTATGATGAGCACATCGGCCTTGTCCATGAGCGAATCGATGACGGCAATCTTGTCGGACACCTTCGAGCCTCCCAAAATGGCGCAGAAAGGATGTTTGGGAGCATCGAGCATGCCACCGAGCGTTTCCACTTCGCGTTGGAGCAAGTATCCCGCATAGGAGGGCAGGTAAGCAGCGATGCCTGCCGTCGAGGCATGAGCCCGATGCGCCGTGCCGAAGGCATCGTTCACGTATGCATCGCCAAGCGCAGCCAGTTCTTGGCAGAATGCGGGGTCGTTCGCCTTCTCACGCTTGTCGAACCTGAGGTTCTCCAATAGCATGATGTCGCCATCTTCAAGCTGGGTGGCCTTCGCCTGAGCATCGGGACCCGTTACGTCTGATGCCATCTCTATGCGAGCGCCAACGAGCTGCGAGAGGCGCTCTGCCACCGGCGCGAGCGAGAAGTCGGCCTCGTAGCCATTGCCAGCCGGACGCCCTCTATGCGACATCAAGATGATGCGCGCGCCCTGGGAGCGCAAATGCTCGATCGTGGGCAGCGCTGCGCGAATGCGCGTATCGTCGGAAACGGCACCATCCTTGACAGGCGTGTTGAAATCCACGCGCACGAGCACGCGCTTACCCTTCGCATCGAGCTGATCGATTGTTCTCACTATTACCCCTCCTCGCGAAATCACCGTCGATTATCGACGAATCTTCAAAAGAGCCCTCGAGGCAAGTCCATTGCACTCGAGGGCTCCTGAGGTGCGCATCAAGCTCTCATGCGAGCTTTACAGCATGATCTTGACGAGATCCTTCACACGATTCGAATAGCCCCATTCGTTGTCGTACCATGAGATGCACTTCACGAAGTTGCCCTCGCCACCAAGCACCATGGTGAGCTTGCTGTCGAAGATGGACGATGCAGGATTGCCCACGATGTCGATGGACACGATGGGGTCTTCCGTATAAGCGAGCACGCCCTTCATGGGACCGTCGGCAGCAGCCTTCATAGCTGCATTGATCTCATCGACCGACACGCTGCGCTCGAGCTCTGCCGTCAAATCGACCATCGAGCCATCGGGCGTGGGAACGCGCGTCGCAAAGCCATCGAGCTTGCCCTGAAGCTCAGGGAGCACCAATGCCACGGCACGCGCGGCACCAGTGGTGGTGGGAATCATCGAAACGCAGGCAGCGCGCGCACGGCGAAGGTCCTTATGCGGCAGATCCAGAATGCGCTGATCGTTGGTGTAAGAATGGATGGTGTTCATGAAACCGCGCTTGATGCCGAAGTTATCCAGAAGCACCTTGGCGAAAGGCGCCAGGCAGTTCGTGGTGCACGAGGCATTGGACACGATGTTGTCAGTGGCGGGATCGTACTGATCGTCGTTCACGCCCATCACGATGGTCTTGTCGACGTTCTTGCCCGGAGCAGAGATGATGACCTTCTTGGCGCCCGCATCGATGTGGGCCTTGGCCTTGGTTCCATCGGTGAAGAATCCCGTGGATTCCACCACCACGTCCACGCCAAGCTCGCCCCAAGGAAGGTTGATCGGGTCGCGGTCTGAGAGGACGGTTATCTCCTTGCCATCAGCAACAATGCTGTTCTCGGTGGCAACCACCTCATCGAAGGCACGGCCATGGATGGAATCGTACTTCAGAAGATGGGCCAACTCCGTAACATTGCCCAGGTCGTTGATGGCCACAACCTCGATCTCGGGATCTGCTGCCATGGCGCGATAAGCCAAGCGGCCGATGCGCCCGAAACCATTGATGCCAACCCTTGTTGCCATGCTCGTCCCCTTCCGAGCGGGGAATTCCCGCTATCGTCGAATACGTCTTTGCCATTGTACACTACAGCTCCGAAGCCATGGCCTCGATGCGGCGAATGCGATGGTTGACGGCAGATTTCGACAAGGGAGGGTCGGCGTGCGCGCCGAGCTCCTGCAAACTGGCCTCGGGATAGGTCACGCGAAGACGAATGATCTCCTGCAAGGCTGGCGGAATCCGATCGGGCCCATATGCCTCAAGGACCTTGCGCATGGCGAATATCTGATCCACCGATGCCGCAGCCGTCTTCTTCTGGTTTGCCATCTCGGCATTCGTTTGCCGATTGACCTCGTTTCTCACGCTTTTCACCACGCGCGCGTTCTCCATCACAAGCGCGCTTTGATGCGCACCCGTGAACGCCAGGAACTCCAAAATGGACTCCCCGCTCTTCAAGTACACGACATGCGACGAGCGGCGCTGCACGCAATGGCCTTGAATGCTCTTGGAGCTCAAGATCTCAAGGATATCGTCGGCCATCTCCTTGGATTCGACGGTCATCTCGAAATGGAAATCGCCACGCGGGTCGGCAATGAAGCCGCTTCCCAGGAATACGCCGCGCAAATAGGCCGCCGCGCAGCATTGCTTGGATACCAATGCGGGATCTACTCCAAGCTGCAACCCAGTATCCGAGAGAACGCCCATGTCGCGAAGCGCCTCCACAAGCCCTTCTTGCGCAGGCGCCTCGATCAAGTAGTTAGCTGTCTTATGAAGCACCGAACGACGCGTGGTGAGCTCGGTATGAAGCCCATAGGTCTCGTGAAGCAGACGCCAAGCCAACCGCGCAACCGAGGGAGTGTCCGTAGCCATCTCCAGCCTATAGCGGCCCTTTCCGCTAACGAACAGGGTGCCTTCCACTCGAATCAGGGCAGCCAGAAGCGCGCGTTCGCAATGCGAGCACTGGGGAGCCACACGCGCGAATTCCTCTTTCACCTCAGAGCTGAACGACATTCCCCAAGCACCTCCAGAAGAGCCTCGCGCAACTTGAGCGGATCATGCCATGAAGGATATTCGACGCCTGCAAAATCGCGCATGATGACCTTCGTCCCCCGAGCTTCTATGCTTGCCACCTCGTCGCTTCCGGCAGTGAGGTAGCGACCCGTGTCGGGACCTTCGCCTGCACGCGGGTCGATCCCCTGAACCAACAGATAGTCGATGAGCCCCTCCATGCCATGGGCGCAAATGGCATCGTAGTGCTCCAGCACGCTCATATAGCGCGTCTCGCCCTGGATGTCCACAAGCGAGTTCACGAACACCACTGCGCTTCGCGATTCCCCGATCGCCTCCACGATTCCTGGCACCAGCAGGTTTGCGATTATCGAGGTATAGAGCGAACCGGGACCCAAAATGACGAGGTCTGCCTCGTGTATGGCTTGCAAAGCGGGCTCGTAGGCTTCGATGCGATCCGTGGAGCGCAAGGCTATCTTCTTGAGAGCCGTGCGCGAGTGCGACGCCACAGCTTGCCCTTCCAAGGTGCGCCCGTCGCGCGTCTTCGCCACGAGGGACACCCTATCCAATGTGGAGGGGTATACGTGCCCCTGCGCATGAAGCAGCTCCTCGCAGATCGAGATAGCCTCAGGAAAGCTGCCACTCGTTACTTCGAGTGCCGAGAGCATGAGATTGCCCAACGCATGATTCTCGGCAAAGCCGAAGCGCACTTTGAATGCCTTCACGAAAGGGTCGTCTGGATCGGTAGCCATGGCCGATAGGCACTTGCGGATATCCCCCGGCGTAGTGGCGCCGGCTTCGTTGCGCAGGATGCCCGTGGAGCCCCCGTCATCAGCCATAGCCACCACGGCAGATGTTGTGAGCCCAAGCGAGAGGGCCGTGCGTATGGACATCGAGGCGCCTGTGCCGCCGCCGATTACCACTGCCTTGAGCTTATCGAGGCCGCTTGCGTGCGCGTCTTCCCGTGGCAGCGCGGCGAATACCGATGTAGCCGATGGGTCCAAGCTGAATGCGTTGGGAACAAGCTCGCCCATGCGCTACCCCTCCTTGCCGCCGTCGGCATCGGTATCTGTATTGACGAGCTGACCATCCCATTTCACCGCCAAGGACAGATCGCGATGCGCCACGCTCACCCTGTAGCCACTACGACGCAGATAATCGCCAATGGCCTCGGCTATGGCCACGCTTCGATGCTGGCCACCCGTGCACCCGATGGCAATGGCAAGCTGCTGCTTACCTTCGGCAACGTATCCTGGCATGATGCAATCGAGCAATGCGTTCATGCGGCTCATGAAGGCCTCGGTTTCGCTGTTGTAGAGCACGTAGTCGCGCACCTTCTTATCTAGTCCCGTCATGGTGCGCATCTCAGGGTCGTAATAGGGGTTGGGCAAGAAGCGCACGTCCATCACGATGTCGGCGTCGGCGGGAGCCGCATGCTTGAAGCCGAACGAGTACACCGTTACGGCAAGGCCCATGCGCAAGTCGCCTTCGGTGTAAAGGCTCTTCAAATGGCTATGCAGCTCGGCTGGCAGCATGTTGGTGGTGTTCACGATGAAATCTGCACGCGAGCGTATGTCCTGCAGCAGCATACGCTCGCGCTCGATGCCCTTGGCAATGCTTGCTCCGTCGTTGCAGAGAGGATGCCGTCTGCGGCTGGATTTGTAACGGGCGATCAGGCGGTCATCGTCGGCATCGAGGTACACGATGCTCACCTCCGCGCCGCTTTCGCGCACCGAGTCGATGGCATTTGCCATGGCGCTCAAGAAGCCTTGAGCACGTGCATCGCACACCACGGCCAAGCGACAGGGAACGTCCTCGCCGAATGCTTGGACGGTGGTGCTCACCAGGCTCTCGATGAGGGCGGGCGGAAGATTATCCACGCAGTAGTAGCCCAGATCCTCGAACACGTGCATGGCCTCGGTGCGGCCAGCGCCGCTCATGCCCGTGACCACCACAAGTTCGCAGGGTTGCTGCCTCATTGCCCGAACGTCTGCTTCGTTGCTCATTGGCTTGTCCTCTCAAGTGCCGTTTCCGCGGCCTTCCCGCCTTGCTCGGCCTTTCGCGCTTTTGGCCCGCGATCGAGCTGCTCTTTGTATTGGCTCAGTACAAGGTACACCTCTTGCGCCACCTCGTCAGGCACCACATGCTTGTCGCGAATGTCTTGCAAAGTTGCCTCTTTGAGGTTCTTGAACGACTTGAACGCCTTCAGCAGCGCCTTCTTGCGCACCGGCCCCAAGCCAGCAACATCGTCTAAGATGCTCGTCGTCATGCCCTTGTCGCGCAGGTCGCGATGGAAGGTAATGGCGAAGCGGTGCGCCTCGTCGCGGATGCGCTTGACCAAGTAAAGCGATGCTGAGCCGCCCGGCAGAACCACCGGCCCGCTCTCTTGCCAAGGCACGAACAGCTCTTCGTCGCGCTTGGCCAAGCCTGCCAGGGCTATGTCGCTTATGCCCATCTCGTCGAACATCTCGATGGCTGCGCTCAGTTGAGGTTTGCCGCCATCCAATATGATGAGGTCGGGCTTCGAACCGAAGCGCTCGTCGGCCATGCGCTCGGGCGAGTAGCGACGGCGCATCACCTCCTGCATAGAGAGGAAGTCGTTTGCCTCGTCGAGCGGGGTCTTTATCTTGAAGCGCCGATACTGGTTCTTATCGGGTTTGCCATTGGTGAACACCACCATCGATGCCACGGTATAGCTGCCATGTATCGTGGAGATGTCGAAGCACTCGATGCGTCGTGGCGGCTCGTCCAACGCAAGCGCGCTCTCGATCTGAAGGAGAGCATCGTTGATGCGCTTGTCCTCGTAGTTGGTGCGCACTTTGTAGCGCAAAAGCGAATGCTGGGCGTTCTTCTCGGCCAGCTGGCGCAATTCCAGCTTCTCGCCCTTGCGCGGAGCCTCAAGTCGCACCTTCGCACCATGCGAATCGTCGAGCAAGGTGGTAAGCCACTGCTCCACGGCTTCCTTGTCTTCGGGAAGGTCGCGTAGTATGACTTCGCGCGGCACCGAAGTGGTGGTTCCGTAATAGCGCAGCAGGAAATTGTGGACCAGGTCTTCATCGGGCACGTTGGAGCCTTTGTCCAGTATGAACTCGTTCGAATTGATGATGCGCCCCTCGCGCACCACGAACACATGAGCTCCCGTTATGGTTTCCTCGCGGTAGAAGCCGATGACATCCGCGTTCAGGTTGCGCGAGGAAACCGCTCGCTGCTTGTCGGTGAGCGCGTTGATGGCATCGAGACGAGCCTTCATACGAGCAGCTCGCTCGAAATCGAGTTCGGAAGCTGCCGCTTCCATCTCATCTTTGAGTTCGCGCACGAATTCCTCGTGATGCCCGTCGAGGAATCGCGCCACACGTCGCACGTTGCGCGCATATTCCTCAGGCGTTATGTTGCCGCAGCAAGCACCCGGACCAAGTCCCACATGAGCATCGAAGCACGGCCGATGCTCGAAATCCCCTTCCAGGAAGGCTTCGAGCCCATTTGCCTCGATCGAGCGGTTCATGCGACGCCACTCTGCACAGCTGGCAGCGCATATCGGCACGATGTGCCTTACGGCATCCACCATGGTGCGCGCTGCCCGGCTATCCGTATAGGGACCAAAGTAGCGCGTGCCAGCCTTGTGCTTCTCGCGCGTGTACTTGATGGCCGGAAACGCATCGTCGAGAGTGAGCGCGATGAAGGGATACGACTTGTCATCTTTGAAATCGGCATTGAAGTATGGCGAGTACTGGTTGATGAGGTTGCATTCGAGCACCAGCGATTCATGCTCGTTTTCGACCACGATGTACTCGAACGAGTCGATTGCATCCACCAACAGGGGAATCTTCGCACGGTCGTCCTGATAGTTCACGTACTGGCGCATGCGCGAGCGAAGCTGCTTGGCCTTGCCGACGTATATGATCTTCCCAGCTGAATCCTTCCATAGGTATACGCCTGGAAGTTGCGGGACGCTTTCCAGCTCCTTCTTTATGCGCGCTATCTTGCTGTCGAGCTCAGAGGGCACGGGCACTCCTTCACTCGTCAAGGGACAGATCCAACGTCTTGCTGGAGATCACGCCACTAGGCGATATGATGATGGTCTCAACTTGGCCAACATACGGCACGTCGACGCAAAAGCTGTTTCCGTTGTAACGACCCACTTCGTAACCATCGTCGTGCACGGTGGAAACCACTATGTCAACGTCACTGAAGAAGGATTCTTGGGCTGTGGGGTCGTTGGTCACCAGCACATTGAAGTCCGACCCACGTCTCTGCAGCAACTTGGCCTGCGTGCGCACTGCTGCTGGCCGCGCAGGATAATCCACTTCGAACACGCTTACATCCAGCGAGCCGATGCGCATCGTGCGCGGCAGCTCATAGGCATCGTTCAGCCAATCGCGCACGATTACCACTTCTGCGCCCTTTTCCCGGTAGTTGGCAACGAGCTTGCTCAGGGCCGCCTCGAAGTCCTCGGGAGAGCTCTTTGCCATTGTCTCATCGACCAGAGAAGATTCGTCTTGCCCATTCGACGTCTCAGCCGACCTGGCCGCATCAGGGTCCTGAAGCTGCGCTTCGCTCGAAGGCGCTCCGCTAGCTGATTGCGATTCAGCCTCCACCAAGGCTCCGTCGGCACTTTGCGCTCCATCGGCTCCGTCAGGTGCCCCCTGCCCTTCAGCTGCTGCATGGGGCTGCGCACCTTGGTCGCTCGAGGCTTCCGTCGCAGCATCTGCGCTTGCGCGCTCGAGAGGACGCGTGCCCTGAACCAAGAACACGGTATAGCCGTCCATCTGGCCAAGCGAGTCATCGATGTTGGAGGCAGCCACGTTCCAATTATGCCCCACCAGGATGTACCACCCCATGCCAAGCGCAACGCCAATGCCCAGAACGACCAAGAGCACCAATGCGATTATTTCTCGAGTGCGTTTCTGCATAGGCCTATGGTAACGCTCTGGCGTGTGGAAGCTGTGCTAAACCCGTGGCAGGATCTTCGCGAGGAATTGCCCGGTGTAGCTTTCGGGAACCTGCGCCACTTGCTCGGGAGTGCCCGTAGCCACGACGGTGCCGCCATTCTCGCCGCCTTCGGGACCGAGGTCGATGATGCGGTCGGCCGACTTGATGACGTCGAGGTTATGCTCGATCACCAGCACCGTATTGCCAGCATCCACCAAGCGCTGCAGAACATCCAGAAGCTGACGCACGTCTTCGAAGTGAAGGCCCGTGGTCGGTTCGTCCAGGATGTAGAACGTGCGCCCGGTTTGCTTCTTCTGCAACTCGCTCGAAAGCTTCACGCGCTGTGCCTCACCGCCTGAAAGCGTAGTTGCTGGTTGGCCCAGCTTGATGTATCCCAAGCCCACATCGTGGAGCGTCTCGAGCTTCCTTTTGATGCCGGGGATGTTCTTGAAGAACTCCAGCGCTTCGTCCACCGTCATGTCGAGCAGCTCGGCAATGTTCTTCCCACGATAAGTCACTTGCAGCGTCTCGCGGTTGTACCGTTGGCCGTTGCACACCTCGCAAGGCACGTATATGTCGGGCAAGAAGTGCATCTCTATCTTTATCTGACCATCGCCTTTGCATGCTTCGCAGCGACCACCCTTCACGTTGAACGAGAAGCGTCCGGGAGAATAGCCACGTGCCTTCGATTCTTGCGTCGAGGCATACAGCGCACGGATGTCGTCCCAAAGCCCGATATAGGTGGCAGGGTTCGAACGCGGGGTTCGACCGATGGGACTCTGATCGATGTTGATGGTCTTGTCTATCTTGTCGGTGCCAGCGATCTTCTTGAACGAGCCCACGCGCCTGCGCGCACCGTTCACGCGATTCGCGAGCAGCGGTGCCAGGGTGTCGGTGACGAGCGACGACTTGCCCGAGCCAGAAACGCCCGTTACCACCGTCAGCGTGCCAAGTTCGACCTCCACATCAACGTCTTTGAGATTGTTCTCAGCAGCACCGGTAAGCTTGATGCTGCCCCGTTTCGGGTTACGGCGCGTCTTCGGCACCTCGATTGCCATGGTGCCCTTCAAATACTTGCCAGTAATGGAATCCTTGCAGGCTGCAATCTGCTTGGGCGTACCGGCAGCCACCACTTCTCCGCCTGCTTCTCCAGCACCAGGACCCATGTCGACCACGTAGTCGGCAGCGCGGATGGTATCCTCGTCATGCTCTACCACGATTACCGTGTTGCCGAGGTCGCGCAAATGGCGCAGCGTTTCTATCAAGCGCTCGTTGTCGCGCTGATGCAATCCGATGGAAGGCTCGTCCAGGATATAGAGCACACCCATCAGCCCCGCGCCAATCTGAGTGGCCAGGCGAATGCGCTGAGCTTCTCCACCCGAGAGCGTGGCGGTGGCGCGTTCGAGCGTGAGGTAATCCAAACCCACGTTCACCAGGAATTCGAGACGAGCAATGATCTCCTTCACGATGGGCGCCGCGATTTGCTGGTCGGCCCCAGAGAACTGCAGGCTTTTGAAGAACTCCAAGGATTGCTTGGCACTTGCAGCAGTAACGTCATAGATCGATTGACCCTCGATGGTCACCGCGAGCATCTCGTCCTTCAGGCGCTTGCCGCCGCAGGTCTTGCAGGGAGTGGTGGAGAAGAAGGCCTCGTAGCGCTCGCGCTGCTTATCGCTTCCCGCTTCGCGCAGCTTCTCCTCAACCGCATCGATTACGCCATTCCATTCGATATACCAATAGGTGCTGCGCCCATCAACGGTTACGTAATCCACCCGGACGCGATCTTTGACGCCATTCAAGATGGCGTTCTTCGCCTTCTTGGGCAGCTTCTCCCAGGGGGTGTCGGGCGACTCTCCCACATGCTTCAGCACCGCGCGAAGTACCTGAGGATAGTAGTTGCCCGATTTGAAGGGCGCTATCGCCCCTTCATCGAGCGAAAGCGAGGCATCGGGAATGATGAGGTTCACATCAACTTCGCTGCGCGTGCCAATGCCCAAGCAGTCGGGGCAGGCGCCGTAGGGAGCATTGAATGAGAAATCGCGTGGTTGCAGCTCGTCCATGGAATGGCCGTGCTCAGGGCACGCAAGGGCAAGCGAGTAGACGTACTCGCCTTCTCTCGATGCGCCGGTTGCACCCGAGGATACTGCCTGATTGCCGCCAACTGGCCGCCCCTTCGCGTCTACGAGCTGCACCAGCACGCGGCCATCGGCCAACGTGGTTGCAGTCTCCACAGCTTGGGCTATGCGTGCCGTAGCCTCCGGCTTCAAGGATACACGGTCGATGACCACATCGATGAAGTGCTTGATCTTCTTGTTGAGGGTTATCTCCTCGCCCGTCAGCCGAACCACTTCCCCATCGATGCGAACGCGCGAGAAGCCATCGCGAGCAAGGTCGGCGAAGAGCTTGGTGAACTCGCCCTTCCTGCCCTCCACCACCGGCGCCATGATGATTGCGCGCTGGTCTTCCTCTAATGCGAGCTTTAGTATCTCGTCGGTCACTTGGTCGGTCGTCTGGCGCTGAATCTCGCGTCCGCATTCTGGGCAATGGGGAATGCCAACGCGCGCGAACAGCAAGCGCAGGTAATCGTATATCTCGGTAGTGGTGCCAACCGTCGAACGCGGATTCTTCGAGGTGGTCTTCTGGTCGATGGACACGGCAGGCGAAAGCCCATCGATGCTGTCGACTTCGGGCTTGCTCATCTGCCCCAAGAACATGCGCGCATAGCTCGAGAGGCTCTCGACATAGCGCCGCTGCCCTTCCGCATAGATGGTGTCGAACGCCAGGCTCGATTTCCCCGAACCAGAAAGCCCGGTGATCACCACGAGCTCATCGCGGGGGATGGTAAGGTCGACGTCCTTCAGGTTGTGCTGCTTGGCACCCCTGATGACGATGGAATCTTGTCCCATGAATTCTCTTTCATTCAGCACTGTCTCTACTCAAGACCATTCTAGAGGAATCAGGCGTTCGCATGAAGATATAGAAACATTTGTTCGCTATCATTCCATATTTCCGTCACGGTGCAGTTAGATTAGGCACGTGGATGCGATTTGAGATGCGCTTCGCGCAACCGCGCAGGCGAAAGGTGGGTGTAGATCTGCGTGGTGGAGAGACTTGCGTGCCCGAGCATCTCCTGGACGCTGCGCAGGTCTGCTCCTCCGTCAAGCAGGTCGGTTGCGAAGCTGTGGCGCATGTCGTGAGGACTCGTATCAACGTCGAGGCCCGCCATGCGCACTGCTTCCTTGAACATGATGCGCATGCTATCGGCGCTCATGGGCTTACCCGTATTCGATATGAAGAAAGCTTGCGAAGCTCCACCCTTCAGAAGATTCGGGCGAGCATTGGTCAAGTAGTCCTGAAGAGCTTCGATGCAAAGCCCATGAAGCGGCACGATGCGCTCCTTTCTGCCCTTGCCGAACAACCTGACTTGGCACTCGCGGAAATCAACGCTTTGCAAGGTGAGGTTCGCTGCTTCGGAAATGCGCGCTCCGCACGCATAGAGGAATTCGAGGATTGCCTGGTCACGTACGTCTTGCACGCTTTGCTCGCGTTCGTTTCCGAACTTGTCGCGCTTTCCATGCACAGCCATCAGCGCACGCATCTCGTCGCGCTTGATCACATGAGGAAGATGCCGATTGAGCTTTGGCCCCGAAAGCGCATCGGATGGGTCGCTTGCAATATGCCCTTCGAGCGCAGCCCATCGATAGAAGCCATGCAGAGCCGAAAGGCGCCTGCTCACAGTGGAGCGTTCGTAGCGTGCGCGATCGAGGTCGGCAAGATAACCGCGTAGTTGCTTATGGCTCGCCTGCAAGGGATCGATTCCCTTTCGCTCGCACCAGCGCATAAAGCCCTCAAGATCGCAGCTATAAGCCCGCAAAGTATGCTCGGAGGCCACTTGCTCTATTCGGAGATGCTCCAAGAACTCGTCGAGCAGCGCCTGGTTGCGTGCTTGAACCACGCTTGCGCTGCCTGTCGCAGTTTCTTCCGGCCCATTAGTCGGATGCAAGTTCGCTTCCTTGGCAAGCGATTGGCCCTCTTCGATCTCCATGCGCTTCGAAGCGCGCGTTTTAGATTGCCTGCTCATGAGGATGCAACCTCGATCAAGCCACATTGTCGAAGATCGCGCATATAGATGCCAAGCGCTTCTTTGCCGCGTTCGGCATAGGCAGCATAGCGCTGCGCCTTGCTTCGTGGGCTGTTCTCCAACGGCTTCATGATGCCAAAGTTCACATGCATGGGCTGATAGTCAACCGTTTGCGGGTCGGTTGCATAGGCAAGAAGCGAGCCGAATGCGCACTCGCTCGGCAATGCAGGCGCTTCGATTCCCCTCAAACAAGCAGTTGCCTCCAAGGCTGCATGCAATCCCGAGCGTATCGCCTCGCTGTAGCCTTCCGTCCCCGCAAGCTGACCAGCAGCGAAAACAGGTATGCCAAGCCGCTCGAAGGCAGCGCCCTTGAATCGCAAATGCGCATCGAGCACGCGTGGTGCATCGACGAAGGTGTTGCGATGCATCACGCCAAAGCGAGCGAACTCGGCTTGCTCCAACCCAGGAATCATCCTAAAAACGCGCTGCTGCTCGGCAAAGGTGAGGTTCGTCTGAAATCCTACGAGGTTATATGCGCTCCCCTCGCGGTTCTCCGCCCGCAGCTGCACAACGGCCCAAGGGCGCTTTCCCGTGCGCGGGTCGGTAAGCCCAACAGGCTTAAGCGGGCCAAAGCGCGGCGCATCAGCGCCCTTGCGTGCGATTTCCTCGATAGGCTGGCACGCTTGGAAAAGCTCATGCGATTCGAATTCGTGGGCCACATGCCGCTTGGCATTCACGAGCGCATCGATGAATCGCCCGTATCCTTCCTTGTCAAAGGGTGCATTCAGGTAATCGCCACCCAACTGCGACCCATTGTCTTTGTCATAGCGGCTTTGCCGGAACACCACATCCAGGTTCAAGGAATCAGCCATCACTATGGGTGCTGCCGCATCGTAGAAAGAAAGCTGCTCGCAACCAAGGTGCTCTTGCAGTGAATCCGAAAGCGCATCAGAGGTCAAAGGGCCGGTTGCAAGCACCACTGCAGCAGCGCCGCACGCAGCCTCATCCAAGCTTTGCACTTCGCTGCGCACGAGTTCGATGAGCGGGCTCTCCTCGATGCGCGCAGTCACGGTTCTGGCAAAGCCGTCGCGGTCGACCGCCAGTGCGCCGCCCGCCGGCACAGAGCACTCCAGTGCTATTTCATAAAGGTGCGATCCCAGCGCAGCCAGCTCCTCTTTCAGCATGCCAGCAGCGCTTTCCATCTTAGTGGACTTAAGCGAATTGGAGCATACGAGCTCTCCGCAAAGCGAGGTTTTGTGCACAGGCGTTTCCCGAATAGGGCGCATCTCGAAAAGACGCACATGAAAGCCGCGGTCAGCGAGCTGCAATGCCGCTTCGCTGCCTGCCAAGCCAGCCCCTACTATGGCAACGGTTTTATCCATGCACCCAGTTTAGCAAGAGTCGAAAGGTTGATGAGGGAGAGAGATCTTAGACAGGGGGCCAGGGCAAACTGCCCCAAGAGCCAGAAGAGGTCGGGGCAGAGAGGCAAAGGGAGGGTCAGGGCGTATTGTCATGTGAAGTCATCGCGAACGACTGGGCCCCAGCAGCCGTCGGGCTGGCGCGCTATCAGGTGCCTGCTCTCGCCTTCCGCTATGACTTCTGCCAGTTGTGCTCGTGCATCCTTTTCGCCATAGTGTTTCACTGACATCTCATAGAGCTCTTCCATGGAAAGTGGCGCCGCAAGCACAGCTTGGAGCAATGCGTCTCCATCGTAGCTCGCAATCAGAGAATCGCTCTCCTGCCTGAGCGCGCCAAACGTATCGAACAGCACTGCCTCGAACGTCTCGTCATCGACGACGGGCGTAGCACCTTGGTACAGAAGCTGATTCGAGCCACGTGAAAGCGGCGAGGCAATCGAGCCCGGCACCGCGAGCACCTCGCGCCCCATGCCCAATGCCTCGTCGGCTGTGGTGAAGGTTCCTGATGGGAGTCCCGCTTCCACGATGAGCACAGCGCGCGCAAGGGCCGCTATCAAGCGATTCCTCGCCCTGAACATGTACGGCAAAGGCGGCTCGTCCCAAGGGTATTCGCTCACCAGAGCCCCACCGTTGTCGATTATCTCCTGAAAGAGCCTTCCATGGGCTGCAGGATAATAGTTGTCGATCCCGCCACCGACGAATACCACCGTGCACGACTTCGCGCCCAATGCCGCCCGATGCGCTTCGCTATCGCAGCCACGTGCCCCGCCCGATATTATGTTCACGCCCTTGCTTGCCGCAATGCCTGCGAATCTCCGCGCACAGCTCTTCCCGTAAGGCGTGGCATTGCGCGCTCCAACCACAGCGAGGCCAGGCTTCAGCGCATCTGCCGAACCCATAACGTAGAGGCGCTCGGGTGCTTCGCGCGCATCGAGGAGCGAAGATGGGTAGAGCGCATCTGCCCTGGCAATCTCGAAGCGCGGTCCTTTCAGCTCAAGCCTTCTCATGACACACCGAACCCGCTTCTGGGCCTAAAGCCCAACGCTTCGCATAAGTGCCCTCTGCTCACTTGCCCCTCCTCCTCCATATCGGCAATGGTTCGCGCTACCGATAGCGTGCGCACGATGGCACGCCCGCTCATATCGTTTTGCTTGGCAGCAGTCTTGAAGAAGTCCTCATCTGCAGCCGATAGCGCACAGCTTCTGATCAGCTCGTTGGAGCTTTCGCCCACATGCTCGCGGGCGCGCCTCCACGATGCGAACTCGCGAGCCCGCAAAACCCCTTCGAGCAACTGGGCAGAAGACGTTCCGCCCTGTGCCTCGATTACCGTGTTCGGGTCCACGCGCCGGATATCTATATGCATATCTATCCTATCCATGAGCGGGCCTCCTATTCTCGCTTGATAAGCCTGTACCTTCATGGGCGGGCAGGTGCATTCGTGCACGGGATCGCCGAAGTATCCGCAAGGGCATGGATTGGTAGCTGCCACCAACATGAAGCGAGCCGGAAACGAAACCAGGCCCTCCGCGCGCGCAATGCGCACCACGCCTTCCTCGTAAGGCTGCCTGATCTGCTGCAGCACTGAAGGCTTGAACTCAGCAAGCTCGTCGAGGAATAGCACCCCTTCATGGGCAAGCGAAATCTCGCCAGGGCGAATGGGGCTTCCTCCTCCCATCAGGCTTGGTGGAGTCGCTGAATGATGCGGTGCTCGAAACGGCCTGTTGCCCTTCAAGAGAGAAGACGCGTCGAGACCAGCCACGGAATGGATGAGCGTGCACTGCAGCATCTCGTCTTCTTCGAGCGGAGGCATGATGGTGGGTATGCGCGAAGCAAGCATGGTCTTGCCCGAACCAGGAGGGCCCATCATCAAAAGCCCGTGGCGACCAGCAACAGCTATCTGCAATGCGCGCTTTGCCACCTCGTTGCCCGATACATCGGCATAGTCGAACTCGCAAGGTTCCTGCATACGCGTTTCCAAGCAAACCGCCTCGAAGCCCGATGTCCGCAGCTTTTCAAGGCGACTCAAACCTTGCATGTTCAAGCCATCGATGCTCATCAATCCTGAAGGCTCATCGGTGCATACGAGGTCAAGCCCGTGGCTGCGCGCGCAAAGCGCATAGGCCAAAAGCCCTGCCACGCTGCGTACGCGCCCAGCAAGGGAGAGCTCGCCTACGAACATCCGCCCCTCCACCAGCGATGGATCTATCTGGCGAGTTGCCGCGAGGATTCCAAGGGCAATGGGCAAGTCGAATCCCGAACCGCTCTTCCTCAGCGAACTGGGAGCCAAGTTCACCACGATGCGCCCATCGGGCATGCTGAAGCCGGATTGCTTGAGCGCGGCTCTCACGCGCTCGCGCGATTCCTGCACGGCTGCATCTACCATGCCCACGATGCTGAATGCCGTGAGGCCCGTTGATATCACGACCTCGACTTCAACGCGAATCGCCTCCACGCCCACAAGCGCAGCGCTCGCCACAGTGCATCGTCCCTGCATGTCACATGCTCCCGCCAAAGGCGTTAACGTAATGGCGAAGCAACGCACGGTCAGAATTCACGACTAGAATGGCGATCACATCGAACCGCACTGGCATGTCGATGTAGTCGCACTGGGCTATGTACCATGCAGCAATGCGCTCGTAGCGCTTGCGCTTCTCGGGGGTTACCGCATCGGACGGCAAGCCTTTCTTCAGATTCGTGCGCGTCTTCACCTCAATGAAGACGAGCGTGCCCTCATCGATGGCTATGATGTCCGCCTCGCCAGCCGGGCATTGCCAGTTGCGCTCGATGACCTGGTAATCCATTCTTTCGAGGAATGCGGCAGCTGCTGCTTCGCCACGCGCACCAATGCGCTTGTTATGCTTCTTCTTCGGCCGCTCTTCCTTCTTTGCGGGTTTCCTTGCTTCCATGGGCGCTCCTTTCAACAGCGCCATAATGCAAGAGGCAATGCCACGGCAAGTTAGCCGAACTCCAACAACGGGGACACAGGGACAACCTTGCTCCAAACCCTTCCCCACTCAGCGAAGCACATGCATGCCTCGTTCAGCAATCAAATTTGCACCGTGAAGCCAATTCAGAAGCTGCAATCGAACGCCCGAAAGCCACCGCCATTCGGCGCTCGAGCTGAACCGATTTCTAGAACAAGCTTGCTTGGTCGAATGACCTGCAAAAGCTCCTGCGATGAATCGGGCTTAGACCCTGCTCTCGAATCGCCGCCATGTGCTCAGCCGAGCCATACCCTTTGTGAGCGGAAAACCCATATTGTGGATATGTGGAATCTTGCTGCACCATGAAAGCGTCGCGCGTCACCTTTGCCAGTATCGATGCAGCTGCAATGCAGGCGCTTTTGGCATCGCCCTTGACCACGTTCGTCTCACGGTTGTCGATATGCAGCGGGTTGCCATCGACAAGCACCACATCGGGATGCGTACCTTGCTGCTCGATAGCTTGTAGCGCCCCGCTGAAGGCAAGCCTGAGCGCGGCAGCCATGCCCACCTCGTCTATCTTGCCCGGCGATACGAAGAAGACCGCTTTTGCCGCAGCCACTTCCTCGATGACCTTGGCCACATCTTGCCGTTGGCTCGGCGAAAGCTGCTTGGAATCGTTCAGAAGCGCAACATGAGGCTTGGATGGCAATACTACGGCACCCACAGCCAAGGGACCTGCAAGCGCTCCCCTCCCCACCTCATCGAGCCCAACGATTATTCCCGAACCATGGGATGCGTCGAAGGCGTAAAGGCCACCTATGCGCTGCTCTTCCCGCGCCGCACGCTCAAGCTGCTTGCGCCGGGTATCAAACGCCTTCTGAACGCCCTTGCGCGAGTCTCCTGCCAGCACTTGCTGGAGCTGTTCGAGCTCACGGGCATCAGCCTCGAGGATGGTCCTCTTCAAAGCTGCAAGCGGTGTTCGCGCGTTCATGATGTAAGTTCACTCCGATAAATAAAAAAGCCCGCTTGACGCGGGCTCTGCAATTCCTAGCGGAAGGCCTTCTCTTTGATCTTGGCAGCCTTGCCCACCTTGTCGCGCAGGTAGTAGAGCTTGGCACGGCGCACATCGCCACGGCGCACGACTTCGATCTTGTCGATCTTGGGAGAATGCACCGGGAACGTGCGCTCTACGCCGATGGAGAAGCTCACCTTGCGAACCGTGAACGTCTCGCGGCTGGAATGCCCCTTGCGGCTGATCACATCGCCTTGGAACACCTGGATGCGCTCGCGATTGCCCTCGGTGATGCGATAGTGAACCTTCACGTTATCGCCCACGTTGAAATCGGGCAGATCCTCTTTCATTTGCTGCTGTTCGATTGCGCGGATGATGTCCATTTCCCTATCCTTCTATGCACTACAGTCGACAAGTTCGACTTCAAAACCTATATCCCTGTTCTAGACGCAATTTGCTAGTATAAAGCGCGGTTAGTGCGCATGCAAGGAATAACTTCCCAGATTCCCCGAGAAACCGCAAACGGCTCCGAATTTGGCAAAGAAATACGTTTATCCTAAAACCTGCTGCAGCTCTGAGCAAGGCTAGATCATCATGAGCAGCGCATAGGCTGCCACGCCCACCAGCGCACACCAAAGCAGCGATTTCGTCAGGCGCGCTGCAACCACTACCACCAGCGCAGCCAGAAGCGGAGCTGTAGCAGGCCAAAGCCCCGCTGCGAACATCCCAGGCGTGAACAGGTCGTTGGCCACAAGCGCCGCGAACGCGGCCGAAGGAATGAAACCCAGAGCCTCTTCTAAGCGCTTGGGAAGCGAGCGACCCTTCAGCACGAACAACGGCAGCACGCGACACGCCAGCATGGTGAGCGCGCAGCACGCGAAAACGACGAGAAACTGCGTCCAGGAAATGGGCTCCATCATCTCACCCGTTCCCGAACGCGCTCGAAGGCAAAAGCGCAAGCGACGCCCACAATGGCCCCGATGAAGATGGCCGGACCTCCAAGCCCAACGCATTTGCAAACAACCACACCAGCGATGGCGCCCAACGCTGCAGCCACGTTCGCGCTGGTAATCTTCTGCGTCACGAGCAAGCATATGAATATGGACGTCATGGCGAAAGCAGCTATGGCCTGGGGAATGCCCAGCGCATTGCCGAAGAGCACGCCCACCACGCACGATGCCGTCCAGCTTGACTGCGAGAGCAAGTTCACCAGCGTGGCACGCCTCACCGACCAATGCCCCGATTGGAAGCACCTCATGTTCACGCCAAAGCTCTCATCGGTCACCGTGGCCGAGAACAAAAACGACAACCGCTTGGATACGCGCTGGCACCAAGGCGCAAAGGCCGCCGAATACAGCATTTGCCGCGTGTTCACGAACGAGATGCTGGCGATTATCGAGAGCACCGACGAGCCAGCAAGCCACATGTTCGGCAACATGAACTGGCCAGCGCCCGAATAGAACAGCACGCACATGATGAGCACCTGAAGCCAGTTGAGCCCAATAGAGGCCGAGAGAATGCCGCAGGGAATGCCTATGGCAACATAGCCCAGCATTATGGGGATGGCGGCTGAAAACGATGCTTTGATGTCTTCACGTGCGTTCATGGCGAGTGACTATTATAGTCATTTGCCCTGCGCGTGCAGCCACCATTCAAGCAAGCTCAGCAGCAAGACGAAGCGAGCTTGTCAGGCGCGAATGCGCCACGTTCCGTGATGATTCTGGTCACCAAGGCGGCAGGCGTCACATCGAAGGCGGGATTGAGAACTTCGACGCCCGGAACAGGATGTGCGAGCACCTCGGACGGGTCCCTTTGCTCGATCACTATTTCGCTTCCCGTGGCGATTTCGGGATCGAAGGTGGAAAGCGGCGCAGCTACATAGAAGGGCACGCCAAAGCGACTTGCCAGCACAGCAACGCCAAGAGTGCCGATCTTGTTCGCAACGTCGCCATTCGCGGCTATCCGGTCAGCTCCCACGATCACGGCATCTACCATTCCCTTGCTCATGACATAGGCAGCCATGTTGTCGCACAGAAGCGTGACTGGCACGCCCGCGCGAGCAAGCTCCCAAGCGGTCAGGCGAGCTCCCTGCCCCACTGGCCGCGTCTCGTCTGCATATGCACGAGCAATCTTGCCTTGTTCGGCTGCGGCATAAACGACGCCCAGCGCCGTTCCATAAAACGCGGTTGCCAAACTGCCAGCATTGCAATGGGTGAGGATGCGCGAACCTTGCGCAAGCAACGCGGCGCCGTTTTCCCCAATGGCCCGATTCGTCGTCTCATCGTCAAGTTCCATATCTTTGACCAGGGAAAAGAGCACTTCTTGCAAATCGCCCACGCTAGATTCGCGCTGGCTGGCAGCAAGCTTTCGAGCCGCATCTGCCGCGCGGCTCACACCCCAAGCCAGGTTCACGGCTGTCGGACGCGCATTTGCTATCTCGTCGGCTGCAATGTCCAAGCGCTCCATGAATGCGCTATCCACCATGCGAGCATCGCCTTGCCCAGCTACCCAAAGCGTCAAAGCTGCAGCACCCGCCACGCCAATGGCGGGAGCGCCACGTATAGCGAGCATTTTGATGGCATCGATGGTCGCCTTCCAATCGGATGTCTCGACGAATTCCAATTTCTCGGGCAAGCATCGCTGATCGACAAAGCGCAACGCGATGCCCTGGTTAGCTCTCACGAGCTCCAGCGTTCTCGGCAATCGATCCAAATGAAGCCCAAAGCTCATCGCAGCACCTCGGTTCCCCTGTTTGCATAGGGTATTATTGCAGAATATGCTCTAAGCATCATGTAATCTGGAAAGAAGCATCATGCCAGCACCGTTGCCCTCGAACAATCGCGTTTTGCTTGCCATGAGCGGCGGCGTGGATAGCTCAGTGGCTGCTCTGCGCCTCCTCGAAGCGGGATACGAGGTGCTCGGCATGACGCTGGAGCTCGTTCCAAGAACACCCGCCGACAACCCAGATGCGCCTGCGAGCTCTTCCCTCGAAGCGGCAGAGGCAAAGCGCGTTTGCCGGGCTCTCGGAATAGAGCACTACGCGCTGGACTACCGAAAAGCATTCGAAGAGCACGTCATAAGCCCCTTCTGTGCCAGTTACCGTACAGGAGAAACCCCGAATCCCTGCATCGAGTGCAATCGCCATATCAAGTTCACTGCCCTCGAGAAGCTTGCGAACGACCTGCATTGCGCCTTCTTGGCCACTGGGCATTACGCGCGCACGCGGCCGAACTCCTCAACCGGACGAACCGAGCTTCTGCGCGCAGCCGACCTCGCTAAGGACCAAAGCTACGTGCTCTGGCCACTTTCGCAGGACATCCTAAGGAGGGTCATCCTCCCCCTTGGCGAGCTGACCAAGCAGGAAGTGCGCAAGCTGGCGGCAAATGCGAACTTGCCCACGGCAAGCAAGCAGGAAAGCCAGGATATCTGCTTCATCCCCGATGGCGACTACGCGCGCTTCATCGAAATGCATACGGGCAGCAAGGCGAAAGGCGGCCCGATTATGGATGCAAGCGGCCAAGAGCTCGGGCAACATGCGGGGCTCGACCACTACACCATCGGTCAGCGCAAGGGGCTCGGAGTGGCAGCAGGCGAGCCGCTCTATGTGCTGGCCAAGGATGCCAGCACGAATAGCCTGGTAGTAGGCGCTAAGTCGCATTCGCTCACGAAGCAGGTACGCGCGAAGCAGGTCAATTGGGTTTCCATTGTCCCGCCAGAAGAGGCTTCCTTGCCCGTCAAAGCCAAGTGCCTCTATCGCCAAGAACCGCAAGAAGCCCTCTTGCACGCATGCGAAGAGGGCTCCATCTGCCTTGATTTCAGCCAACCGATACCGTTGCCCGCACCTGGGCAATCGCTTGTGTGCTACAGCGACGAGCGCGTGGTTTGCGGGGGCATCATCACTGGCACCTAGCCAACGATGATGCCATCTTCGAACCTAGCCTCGCGCTTCGATCGAAGCTTGCGCAGCCGCCAGGCGAGCCACGGGCACGCGATAGGGCGAGCAAGAGACGTAATTCAAGCCTGCATGGCAGAACTTATGAATGGAATCAGGATCGCCGCCGTGCTCGCCGCACACGCCTGTCACCAGGTTCGGCTTGGTCTCGCGACCACCTTGCACGGCAATCTCGATAAGCTTCACCACAGCGTCGTCAACGGTAGCGAAGGGATTCACCTTCATTATGCCAAGCTCTGCGTAGTCCTTGAAGAACTTGCCCTCGACGTCATCGCGGCTGAACCCGAAGGTTGTCTGCGTGAGGTCGTTCGTGCCGAAGCTGAAGAAGTCTGCCACCTCTGCGATCTCTGCAGCAGTCAATGCAGCACGCGGAAGCTCGATCATGGTGCCTATCTCGATGAACGACAGGTCCACGCCTTCGCTTTCAGCCACTTCGGCAACAGCCGACTCGGTTTCCTTGCGCAGATAGGTAAGCTCGCTTTCCATGGCCACGAGAGGAATCATGACCTCGGGGCGTGGATCGAAGCCTTCCTTCTTCAATCGCGCCGTGGCCATGGCTATGGCACTGACCTGCATCTTCGAAAGGCCCGGCATAACGATTCCCAACCGGCAGCCACGCAAACCCAGCATGGGGTTCATCTCGGCCATGCCGTCTGCAGCTGCGAGCAGCGTTTCCAACTCGCCCACGTCCTTGCCTGCAGCCTCGCCGACAGCCAGCTCCACAGCTAGGTCGCGCGGGGCAGGAAGGAACTCATGCAGCGGCGGGTCGAGCAAGCGGATGATGACGGGCATCCCATCCATAGCCTTGAGCATCTCATAGTAGTCGCCCTGTTGGGCTTCGTAGAGCTGGTCGAGCGCCGCAAGGTATTCGGGGCTGCCGTTTTCGGCCAGTATCATGTTCGCCACGATCTTCTTACGCTCGCCCAAGAACATGTGCTCGGTTCGGCAGAGCCCAATGCCCTCAGCACCGAACTCGCGCGAGAGCGCTGCATCGGCAGGGTTGTCGGCATTGGCGCGCACTCCCAGCGTGCGGAACTCATCCGCCCACTCCAAGATAGTATCCAAATCGCCCGTCAGCATGGGTTGCACGAGCTCCACAGCACCCAGCACCACGATGCCCGACGTGCCATCGATCGAGATCATATCGCCTTCGCGAATGACCACGTCGGTACCAGAAACCGTAGCTTCCTTGGCATCGGCATCGATCTTCAGCGCCTCTACGCCGCAGACGCACGGCGCTCCCATGCCACGCGCGATCACGGCAGCATGGGAGGTCTTGCCACCATGCGAGGTAAGGATTCCCTCGGCTGCTATCATGCCAGCCAAATCATCAGGCGTGGTCTCCCAGCGCACCAGCACCGTCTTGATGCCTTGCTCGGCAGCTGCAACGGCATCTTCGGCCGAGAACACCGCTTTGCCCACCGCAGCGCCTGGGCTTGCGTTCAAGCCACGCGCGATCACCTCATAAGTGGCTGATTTGTCGAATTGCGGGTGCAGCAACTGGTCGAGCTGCTCGGGATTCACGCGACAAACGGCCTCTTCCTTGGTGATAAGCCCCTCGCGTTGCATGTCTATGGCGATCTTCAGCGCTGCCGCGGCCGTGCGCTTGCCCACGCGCGTTTGCAGCATGTACAGCTTGCCCTGCTCGATGGTGAACTCGATGTCCATCATGTCACGGAAGTGCTGTTCCAGGAGCTCAAACGTCTCCTCGAGCTGCTTGCCAGCCTCTTCCAAACCTGGCGTCGTTTTCAGTTGCGCGATGGGAGAGGTATTGCGAATGCCGGCCACTACGTCTTCGCCCTGCGCATTCACCAGGTAATCGCCATAGTATTCCTTGGTGCCATCAGCTGCGTTGCGCGTGAAGGCAACGCCCGTGGCCGAGGTGTCGCCCTTGTTGCCGAACACCATGCACTGCACGTTCACAGCGGTTCCCAAGTCGTCGGAGATCTTCTCGCGCTGGCGGTACAGCACAGCACGCGGATTGTTCCATGAGCCGAACACGGCTTCTATGGCCAGGCGCAGCTGCATGCTGGGGTCTTGCGGGAACTCGATTGCGCCATCCACCACAAGCTCGGGATGCTCCTCGCCGCTCACTTCCTGCGAGAAGATGCCCTTGAACACAGACACCAGCTCCTCCAGATCGGCAGCATCGAGCTGAGTGTCGTCCTTCACGTTGCGCTTCGCCTTCTGCGCTGCGATGGCCTTCTCGAAAAGGTCGCCATCGAGGCCCATCACCACGTTCGAGAACATCTGGATGAAACGGCGATAGCTATCCCAGGCGAAGCGAGGGTTGCCCGTTTGAGCAACGAGCCCTTGGATGGATTCGTCGTTGAGGCCCAAGTTCAGCACCGTGTCCATCATGCCCGGCATGGACATGGGGGCTCCCGAGCGAACGGACACCAATAGCGGGTCGTTGGCATCTCCGATGCGCTTGCCCATGCGCTGCTCGAGGTCCAGGCGATAGCTCTCTATCTCGTCGAGCGCTCCGGCGGGCCACACGTTGCCAGCATTGGCATATTCCATGCAGGTTTGGCAGCTGATGGTGAAGCCAGGTGGCACGGGAAGCCCTATGTTGGCCATCTCGGCCAGATTGGCGCCTTTGCCTCCGAGAACCGACTTCATGTCGGTGTTGCCCTCGGTAACATTGTTGCCCCGAGCATCCTTCCCGAATCGATAGACCCGCTTCACAGCTTCCGACATCACGTCCCCCTTACCTATTCGAAGCTCACTTCTTGGCCATTTTCCCAAAATCGGCCACGTTGGCGAAAACCTCGACGAACTTGTTGAGCAAACGTAAGTTGTTCTCTCGCACGGCTACGTCGTCGTCCATCACCATCACGCTCTCGAAGAACGCATCGATGGGCCCGCGCAGGGCTGCCAGCGTTGCGAGCGCCTGCTGGTAGTCATCGGCCGCAAGGGCATCCTCGAGCGATGCTTCTGCGCGAGCAACCGCTTCGTTCAAGGCCCGGCTATCGGCAGCTAGCAGCGCATCGTCGACTTGGTCGGAAAGCGAGGCGTCGCGCAGGTTATTCGCGCGCGCATAGGCTGTAGCCAGATCCTCGAAGGTCTCGGGGTCGTTCGCACGCGCCTCTTGCAGCACGCGCGCTCGTGCAGCTATGGTTCGCGGCTCACGTACGCCGCTTGCCAGCACCGCCTCAATCACATCGGCAGGCAGGCCCTCGTCGCGCAGCATCACCACCACGCGCGTGGTCATGAAGTCCACCACAGCTGCGCGCGTTTCGTCGAAATCGAAGGCCAGGCCATCTTCTCGATAGATGCTCAGCGCCTCGTCGATTGCAGGAAGCAGCTCTATGCTCAACCCGCTTGCGAGCATGGACAATATGCCGATGGCGCTTCGGCGCAGGGCGAACGGGTCGGAAGATCCCGTGGGCGCTTGATCGACAGCGAACAAGCCGCAGATGCTATCCAGCTTATCCGCGCAGGCCACAACCATGCCCACAGTCGAGCGCGGCAGTTCGTCACCCGCGAAGCGAGGCCGATAGTGGTCGGCGATGGCATCGGCCACAATGGGATCCTCTCCCGCGGCCAGCGCATAGTAGCGTCCCATGATGCCCTGCACGCTGGTGAACTCAACCACCGCGCTCGTCACCAAGTCGGCCTTTGCCAGATACGCAGCACGCTTCGCTTCTTCGACCTCCTGCCCGCTCAACCCAGCGTCGTTCGCCATGAACCCTGCCAGCTTCACCATGCGGTCGGTCTTCGCGCGCGTGGTGCCCAAAGCCTCTTGGAACACCACGGTGGAGAGCTTGTCCACATAGCTCTCGAGAGGAGCCTTCAAATCCTCGTCGTAGAAGAACTTGGCGTCGTAGAGGCGCGCAGCTACCACGCGCTCGTTGCCATCCACGATGTTCTCGGCAAAGGCTGGGTCGCCATTCGACGTGATCAGGAATTTGTTCGACAGCGTGCCGTCCTGATTGAACAGCGGGAAGTAGCGCTGATGCACCAGCATGGCATCCACCGTGATCTCCTTGGGCACCGCCAAGAACGATTCATCGAACTCTCCCACCATCACCGTGGGGAACTCCGTCAGGTTCACCACTTCTTCCATCGTCTTGGCAGGAAGCTCGGCAACCAGGCCCGTCTTCTGCTCGATGGCGCGAACCTGCTCGCGAATGCTCTGCTCGCGCTCCTGCTCGCTCGGCACCACCGCAGCGTTGCGAACCACGTCGATCAGCGAGCCGGCATCGGCAACAGCCTTCTCGCCCGGCGCAAGGAAGCGATGCCCTCGCGTGCGGTTGTCGGCCTTGATGCCAGCGAACTCAACCGGTATCACTTGATCGCCCAACAGGGCAACCAACCAGCGCACGGGGCGGCTGAACTGCTCACGCCTCGTGCCCCAACGCTGCGATTTCGGCCAAGGGATGCTAGTGATCACCGATTCCAGCACCGCGGGCAAAAGCTCTGCCACCTCGAGCGAATCGGTATGCTTGATGGCGAACACGTACTCCGTGCCATCCACATCGCGGCGCTCGAGCGCTTGCGGTTCCACGCCCTTTCCGCGCGCGAAGCCCAGAGCCGCCTTCGTTAGGTTGCCCTCGTCGTCGTAGGCGATGGCAACCGAGGGGCCCTTGAACTCCTCGTCCACCGCTTCGGTGCGCTCGGGCACATTCGCCACAAGCGCGATCAGGCGTCGGGGCGTGGTGCAGACCTCGACTTCTCCATGAGGGATCTTCGCTGCGTCGAGCGCATCGCCCATAAGCGCTGGAAGCTTCAGCGTGGCATTGTGCAGGGCAAATGCAGGAAGCTCCTCGGTTCCTATCTCGAATGCGAGCTTCTTATTCGCCATCGGTTGCCTCCCCTTCATCGCAAGCAGCGCCATCTCCCACCACATGCTCGAGATAGCTGGCGCAGCATGCCTTCGCAATGGTACGAACGCGCAGGATGTAGCCCATGCGCTCCGTAGCGCTGATCACGCCACGCGCATCGAGCAAGTTGAAGGCATGCGAGCATTTCAGCACGTAATCGTAAGCCGGCAGCGGCAAACCCGCCTCCAATATGCGGTTGCATTCTGCCTCGTAGCGGTCGAACTCGCTGAACAAGAAGTCGGTGTCGGCCACTTCGAAGTTGTACTCCGAGAACTCGCGCTCGTTTTCCAGGAACACGTCGCCATATGTGAATACGGTGCCGTCGTCGCCGCGGCTCCATACGATGTCGTACACGCTATCGACGCCTTGGATGTACATGGTGAGGCGCTCCAGGCCGTAGGTTATCTCGGAAGGAACCGGATAGCACTCGAAGCCGCCGACCTGCTGGAAATACGTGAACTGCGTGACCTCCATGCCATCGATCCACACTTCCCAGCCCAAGCCCCAGGCACCCAGCGTGGGAGATTCCCAGTCATCCTCCACGAAGCGCACATCATGCTCTTCGATATTGATGCCGATGGCGCGCAGACTGTCCAAATAGAGCTCCTGGACGTTATCGGGCGAAGGCTTCAAGATCACTTGGAACTGGTAGTAGTGCTGCAAGCGATTGGGATTCTCACCATAGCGCCCATCGGTAGGCCTCCGCGATGGCTGCACGTATGCCGTGCGCCACACTCCTGGCCCCAACGAGCGCAACGTGGTGGCCGTATGGAACGTGCCTGCGCCCACCTCGTTGTCGTAGGGCTGAAGCACCACGCAGCCTTGGTCAGCCCAATAGCGCTGCAGATTCATGATGACATCTTGGAATGTCGGTGCGTTCTCGTTCATCCATCCCCTCCTGTAACACCGTTCATGCGAACCCATGCGGGTTGCGCACGGCTAGAACACCTTGAAATCCGAAAGCGGCCAGTAGATCATCGAAGCGCGACCGGTCACCGCGCTCACCTTCACTGCTCCGAAATAGCGCGAATCCTGCGAAGAGGTGCGATTATCCCCCATCACCCAAATGCATCCATCGGGCACCGTGTAGGGGTAGCTGAGCTCTACGCCCGGCGCCGTTCGGTCGAATGGCAGCGATGGCTTGCCTTGCGTGTAAGGCTCGTCCTGCACCACGCCGTCGATCACCACATTGCCATCTACGAAATCGACCGTTTGCCCTCCTGTGGCTATCACGCGCTTGATCAGCGTTCGACCAGCCACCTGCGGATCTGCGAAGGTGACGATGTCGCCTTGCTCGGGGCCGCGCAAGTAATAGCTGATCTTCTCCGAGAACACCATATCCCCAGGCATGATGGTGTCTTCCATCGACCCTGAAGGTATGTCGTAGGGAACGAACACGAAGGTGCGCAGCAAGAAGAACAAGGCAGCGACTATCGCCAGCATCACCACGAAGCTCAAGAGAGACTTCCCCTTGCTCGGCTGCTCGGACGAGAGCGTCTCTTCTTGTTGGAGTTCATCGTTCATGGTGCAAGCATCCTTGTCGCACAGGGGCAGTCTTTCGTAGCCTTACCATATTAGCGTTATGCAGCGCCTTCACGAGCATTCGTTGGCCTTATCGAGAAAAATCCTATCCTGCTCATCCAGGCGTGCAGTATCCAATAGGTCGGGGCGCAGTGCGGCTGTGCGCAAAAGCGACTGCTGGCGGCGCCAACGCGCGATAGCCTCGTGGTTGCCCGAAAGCAGCACCTCGGGCACCTCCCTACCCCGGAACCTGGCAGGACGCGTGTATTGCGGGCATTCCAGCAGCCCGTCAACGAAGCTCTCATCAAGCGCGCCGCCCTCTGCTCCCAGCACACCCTCTATCTTGCGCACCACCGCATCTATCACCACCATGGAAGCAAGCTCACCACTGGTCAGCACGTAATCGCCTAGCGAAATCTGCAGATCGGCAAGCGAGTACGCGCGCTCGTCGATGCCCTCGTAATGGCCGCAAACGAACAAGAGCCTCTGCCTGCTCGATAGCTCGGTGGCAAGCGCATCGTCGAAGGGCACGCCACAGGGCGTGAGGAATATGACGTAGGGCTTCTCGCCGCTTGCATGCCGCGGCAGCGGACCCGTGCGCTGCATACCATCTGCGTCAGCCGGGGCAGCAACCGCCTTCGGCGCATTGCCCACGATTTCGTCGTAAGCTTCAAAGATAGGCTCGCACTTCATAACCAAGCCGGCGCCACCGCCATAGGGGTCGTCATCGGTAGTGCGGTGAACATCGTGCGTCCAATCTCGCAGGTCATAGGCCGTGAAATCGAGCAAGCCCTTATCTTGCGCGCGCTTCATCATTGACGTGCCCATGACCGAGTCGTACATGTGCGGGAAGGTGGAGAGAGTCTCGATTATCATCGCCGCTCCCCTTCTTCGCTACCTTGGGCAAGCTCGATCAGCCCCGACGGAAGCGCCACTTGGATGAGGCCGCGCTCGAAATCGAGTTCTGTCACAAGAGCCTCCACGAACGGGATAAGCAATTGCGCGCCATCGGGTCGCCTCACAACGAGCATGTCCTGGCCTGGATAGCTCTCGATAGCCAATGCCGTGCCTAGAGCTCCCGCCTCTGCATCCACGACGTTCATGCCCTCAACGCTCGATTCATTTTCGGGTCTCTGCTGCGCATCCATATCGGTTCGCCGCACGAGGCAATGGCAGCCCACGAGCGCCTCGAGCGCTTGCTCATCCCATGGGCCCTCTTCGAAATCGAAAACGACTTCATAGTTGCTGTTCGAGCATTCAGTCACCTCGGCCACATGTGCGCGCCGGGGCGCATCCAAGCGCGGTGGCACGAAGGCCACCTCGACGCCAACCTCAGGAGAATAGAAGAGGTTTGCCGCCTTGCGTGCGACAAACCTCGTTCGTTGTACTCTCTTCTTCGTCAGCGTGGCGATATCGACCCACGTATGCATGTCTAGTCGATTATCTCCACTTCAGCCGACATGCCGTTGCGCGATGCAGCGGCTCGGGCAAGCGCGCGCACCGACTTGATGACACGACCCTGACGCCCGATGACCTTGCCAGCATCCTCCTCGTTCACGCGAATCTCGATGGTCTCGCAACCATCATCCACGCTGGAAGTGAGCTCAAGATCCTCTTCGTGGTCTACCAGCGGGCGAATCAAGCTGTCAACAAGCCCCACCAGCTCGAGGTTCTGCTCAGCCATGACCCTAGGCTTCTTCCTGAGTCTTGATCAAGCGCTCCACGGTATCGGTGGGCTGCGCGCCCACGCCCTGCCAGTAGGCCAAGCGCTCTTGGTCGATCTGGATCAGGTTGGGATGAACACATGGATTGTAGCGGCCGATCTCTTCGATGAACTTGCCATCGCGCGGCTTGCGCGAATCAGCGACGACGATGCGATAGTAGGGATGCTTCTTCGCACCGTGACGTGCGAGGCGAATCTTCACTGCCATGAATCTGAACTCCTTTTATCCTTCAGGTCGAGAAATACGTAACTAAGAATGATACGGCTGCCCGCGCCTTCGCGCAAGACAAATCTCATTTCATCATATCGGATATGCGCTTGATATCGGCCATGGACATGCCTCCCAAGCCACCCATGCCGGGCATGGCCATGCGACGCGCACTTCCCTTCTTGCCCTTCTTGCCCTTCTTCCCCTTCTTCGGACGCCCTCCACGACCTGCCTGCTCATCGGTGCCGAAGGCCGACATCATCTTCTTCACCTGCTTGCGGGTTTCCTGATACTGCTTCATCATCTGGTTCACTGCCTGTACGGTTACGCCCGCGCCTGCCGCGATGCGCGCGCGACGGCTGCCATTTAGAAGGTCGGGCTTCTCGCGCTCCTGCTTAGTCATGGAATTGATGATGATCTCCATGCGGTCGAGCGCCGAGTTATCCACCTGGCCCTCGGCCAGCATGCGGTCGCCTCCTGGCAGTGCTGAGACCAGCTTGCCCACGCCACCCATCTTGTGAATCTGGCGATTCATGTCCAGAAAGTCGTTGAGGTTCAGATCCATGCGGCGCATGCGCTCGGCCGCCTCGGCCTCCTCTTCCTCCTGCTGCACCTTCACCGCCGACTCGATGAGGCTCACCATGTCGCCCATACCCAGGATGCGGCGTGCCATGCGGTCGGGATGGAAGGCTTCGAGTGAATCGGGCTTCTCGCCCGATGAGATGAACTTGATGGGCTTTCCGGTGGACTGACGGATTGAAAGCGCACCGCCGCCACGGGCATCGCCATCCATCTTCGACATGATCACGCCATCGAAGTCCACGCGCTCCTTGAAGGTATCGACCACGTTCACGATGTCTTGGCCGGTCATGGCATCGACCACCATGAGCACCTCATCGGGCTCTACGGCGTCCTTGATGCTCTCGGCCTCGTCCATCATCTGCTCGTCAACATGCAAGCGGCCCGCGGTGTCGATGATGGCCACGTCGCAGAGGCTATCCACAGCGTTACGTACACCGTTTCGGGCAATGACCACAGGGTCCTTGCCCTCTTCGCGATACACCTTCACGCCGATCTCGCCGCCAAGCGTAGCCAGCTGATCGGCAGCAGCAGGACGATACACGTCGCATGCCACCAGCAGTGGATGATGCCCTTCCTTCTTCAACAAGTAGGCAAGCTTGGCTGCGGCAGTGGTCTTGCCCGAGCCCTGCAAGCCCACCAGCATGATCACGTTAGGCTGGCGGTTGGGAGTAAGCTCCAGCTTCGCATCGCTTTCGCCCAGTAGATAGGTGAGCTCGTCGAGCACAACCTTCACCACGTTTTGCGCAGGCGTGAGCGAATCGAGCACTTCGGCTTCCATGCAGCGCTCGGATGCGCGCGCAGTGAAATCCTTGGCCACCTTGTAGCTCACGTCGGCGTCCAAGAGTGCCGTGCGAACGCGCCTCATGGCCATGCGCACGTCCTCTTGGCTCAAGCGCCCCTTGCCGCGCAGGTCGTCGAACACCTCTTGCAAGCGCGATTGCAAACTATCGAACATATCGGACCTCTCGCTTCGTCGCTTCTGGTTCCATGCGCCTTCTCGCTAGCGCATGAGCTGTTATTGGCCTTCGCCCGCATCCCCAACCATGCTGAGAGCATACTCGCGAGCATCGAAGTCCTTCAAGTCCTCGAGCCCCTCGCCCACTCCCAGCTTCACGATGGGCAAATCCAGGCTATGCGCCACCGCCACGGCAATGCCGCCCTTGGCCGTGCCGTCGAGCTTGGTGATTATCACGCCGTCCAAGTCGAGTGCGGAATTGAACTCGCGTGCCTGCTGCAAGCCATTCTGCCCGGTCGTGGCATCGATCACTAGCACCAGCTTCACTGGCAGGTTCGCGCGCTTTCGCACCACCGCCACCACTTTCTCAAGCTCGCGCATGAGGTCGGCAGAAGTATGAAGGCGCCCAGCAGTATCGATGAGCACCAAATCGGCACCCATCTGCTCGCCGCGCTCGATGGTCTCGTAGCACACGCTGGCTGGGTCGCTTCCGCGTTCGCGCGCGCATATGGGCACATCGGCGCGATTCGCCCACACTTCCAGCTGCTCGATGGCCGCCGCACGGAAGGTGTCCGCGCAGCCCAGGATCACCGAGCGACCTGCATCCTTCTGCTCTTTGGCAATCTTGCCCGTAGTGGTGGTCTTGCCCGACCCGTTCACGCCCACGAACAGCACTATGCAATCTTCTTCGAAGAAATCCTCGCCCGCATCCGGGAACTGCGCAGCTATGACGTCCGCGAGCGCCGAGATGACCTCGGAGGCATCGGCCATGCCCGCACGCACGGAATCCGAGCGCAGCTGCCTTACGATCTGTTCGGCGGACGAGGCTCCCATGTCGGACATCACGAGGGCTTCCTCGAGGTCGTCCCAGAAACCCTCATCCACGTTAGGGCCGCGGTTCAGAAGCTCGTTCAAATCGCCGCGCAGCCACTCGCGCGTGCGCGCCAAGCCCTCGCTGAAACGTGAGAATACGCCCATGTGCTACTCCTCTGCCTGTTCGAGCGCGCGCTCCAAGCGCTGGCTGATCACCTTCGTGACGCCATCGACTTGCATGGACACGCCGAAGAGCACATCGGCCATCTCCATGGTGCGCCGCTGGTGCGTGATCATGATGAGCTGCGTGTCGTTGCGCAGCGTTTCGATATAAGCTGTCAGGCGGCGCAGGTTCGTATCATCGAGCGCAGCCTCGACCTCGTCGAGGATGTAGAAGGGCGTCGAGCGGATCTTGTACACGGCGAACAGGAGCGCCAAGGCCGTGAGCGACTTCTCGCCGCCGCTCATCAGCATCATCTTGGTTAGCCGCTTCCCCGCTGGCTGAGCCGAAACCTCAACGCCTGTGTTCTCGATGTCGTCGGGATCCACGAGGGACAGATGCGCGGCTCCTCCTGGGAACAGCAGCGAGAACACCTCCTGGAAGTTGGCGTTCACTTGGTTGAAGGTGCGCTCGAAGTCATCTCTCATGCGCGCATCGATCATGCGCACTATGCGATTGAGCGTGCGCCGCGCCTCCTCCATATCAGCCAACTGGCCTGCGAGGTAATCGTAGCGCTCTTTGAGCTGCGCGAACTCCTCGGCAGCGTCGGGATTGATGGCGCCCATGTTCTTGATGCGCCTCTCCAAGCGAAAACGCTCGTCCTCCAATTGCAGGCGATCTTCCAGCGGCGGGAGCTCCTGTGCCACCTCCAGCGGAGTGCCCAGATCGCGCACCACCACATTCACGGCTGTCTCCACCTGCAGCTCCATGCGGCTCTTGCGCACTTGCAAGTCGGTCATGCGCACGCTTGCAGCGTCGTAGTCGTCGTGAGCCTTGCGCGCAAGCTCGCGGGCAGCTGCCGCATTGCTGTGAGCCGAAGTCGCAGCGCTCTCAGAAGCGCTCAGGGCCTCGTCGAGCATACGGCTGCGACGCCCTATGCCGCGAGCAAGCAGCTCGAAGACCTCCAACAGCTCTTCCCCACGCAGAACTGCAGCAGCCTTCACCACGATCTGCCGCTTGTTCGAGGCAGTCTTTTCGGCTATCTGGTGGATGTCGCGCCTGCGCGCCTCGGCAATGCGCTCGGCATACAACTTGCGCTCCTCGAACTTCGCAGCGGAGAGCTTCGCCTCGGCCAGCGCATCGCGCTGCTGCGAGAGCTTCGCCTGCAACGGCTCGGTTTGCGCCGCCTGCTCGTCGCGCTTCGAGGCAAGCATTGCGCGCTGCTCCATGAGCTCGGCTATGCGCGCTTCGGCTTGCTCCATGCGCGGACGCAGCTCATCCACGCTTCCACGCGCGTTCTCCAATTGCGCGTCAATGCCCTCCATCTCCTGAGCAAGCGTGCTCAGGCGAGTGGACGTGCGCTCGTGCTCGGCTTCAGCTGCCGAGCATACGCCACGGTGGCTTGCCAGTTCCTGGCTTGCTGCCAAACTGGCAGCCTGGGCCTTGCGGTAGGCCTCTTCAGCCAAAGCATGCGCTTCTTGCGCTGCATCGAGCTCTTTCTGCCGAGCCTCGCACGCCGTGCGCGCACCTTCCAAACGGCGCTCGCGCGCCAGCACGCCATCGTCTTCAGCCTTGCGCTTGCCGAAGATGCGCACCTTCCCCTCGGGCCACACCACGAAGCCATCGAGACCAGCATAGCGAAAACGCCCAGGCAGCGCCTCGTAGGCACGCAACGCCTCTTCGCGATCCGCGCAAACCACCACGTCGCCCAAGAGCGCCTCCACAGCGCCCGCAAGCGCCTCGGGATAGGTCAAGTCGTCCAGAAGCGCATGCCCGAAACTCGATTCATGGGCATCACCTGCGGACTTGCGCTCCATTGCCCCAAGGGGCAAGAGCGCCACCTCGCCGGGAAGGTCTCCTTTCAAGAGCGCATCCGCGATGGCAAGCGCGCTTTGGGAATCGCGCACGGCCAAAGCGGCAAGGTCGGCCCCGAGCAAGCCCTCTACCAAATCCTCAAGCGCCGAGGTGGCCCTCACCGAAGCGGCAAGCGACACAGCATCTGCATCGAAGCGCGAAAGGTTGTCCATCACCCATGCAAGGGCAGGATCCTCTTCAGTATGCGCACGTATGGCCGCTTCGAGGATCGCGATGTCGGCTTGAGCTGTGCGCAGGGCCTCGCGCGCTTCGTCCAGGGCAGCTTGCGCCTGCTCCTTGGCAGTGAATCGCTCGGCATTCTCCTTGGCAGCAGCCGCTTCCTTCGCCTCGAGTTGGGCCAACGTCTCCTGGGCCTGCTTCAGAGCATTCGAAGCGTTCGCTTCTTCAGCCGCTGCGCGCTCGAGCTCGCCAGCAAGCTCGGCCCGGCGCGTTTCCACCAGCTTCACATGCGCAAGCCCGTTAGCCAAGCTCTCTTGAAGCTCGTCGCGCACCTTGCGCGTGCCATCGGCTTCCTGCTCGCACGTTGCAAGCTGCGATACCACCGCTTGCGCTTCTTGCTGAAGCGCCGAAAGCTCGGCCGAAAGCGATTCCTGCAGCGCTGCGAGCTCGTCGGCCTGGGCCTGGGAACGCTCGAATGCAGATGCGGCCTGCGAAAGCTGATCTTCGGCAGTGACAAGCTCGGCTCGAGCGCGCTGCTCGAGCACCGCCGCTCCATCGATGGATTCGCGCAATTCAGCACGCGACGCCACAGCCGCCCGACGCCGCTCGCGAAGGAGCATCTCGGCACCATCAAGCCGCTCGGCTAGGTTTGCTGCGCGCCTCTGCCGTCTCGAGAGCTCGCTTGTATCCTGCGACTCGCGCTTCATAAGCTCTTGGATGTCGCTCACGCTCTGTTCGGCCGCGCTCACGTTCTTGCGGTGCTCGTCGACCTCGCTTTCCAGCTTGCTCTCCTGCTCGCAAAGCTCGGCCCACTCCACCTGCAGCTTGCGCAAATCGTCCACAGCCAGCTGCAAGCGTATCTCGTCCAGCTCGCCCGAAGCCTCCTTGTAGGCCTCGGCCTTCTTCGCCTTGCGCTCCAACGGTCGAAGCTGTCGTTCCACTTCGCTAGCCACATCGCGCACGCGCGTGAGATGCACGTCCATGGATGCCAGCTTGCGCGCCGATTTCTCCTTGCGCTGCTTATGCTTCAGAACACCCGCTGCTTCCTCGATCAGAGCGCGGCGATCCTCGGGCTTCGACTGCAGGATGCTATCCAGGTTGCCCTGGGAGATGATGGAATGCGTGCCAGTGCCAAGCCCGGTGTCGTGCAAGATGTCCAGCACGTCCAAGCGGCGCACCGGCGAGCCATTGATAAGGTACTCCGATTCGCCCGAACGATACATCCGGCGCGTTACCACCACTTCGTCGTAGTCGATGGACAGCGTTTTGTCCGAATTGTCCAGCACGAGTTCCACTTCGGCCACCGACACCGGCTTTCGCGCGGCAGAACCTGCGAAGATGATGTCTTCCATGGCTTGCCCGCGCAGGTTGCTGGGCGAGCGCTCGCCCAGCACCCACAAAACAGCATCGGAGATGTTCGACTTGCCCGACCCATTCGGGCCCACAATGGCCGTAATGCCAGGTTGCAGCGACAGCACGCTACGGTCAGCGAACGACTTGAAGCCCTTGAGTATGAGGGATTTCAAATACACTAGCGGCCCTGCTCCTGCTCCATTGAGCTGCCCTCGTCCTTGCGCTTGCTGCTCTTCTTCTGCTTCTTCTGGTTCTTAGAGGCGGCCTTGGCCGATTCCTTCTCCTTTTGGCTGGCTGCCTGCTTGGCAGCCTTGTTCACCTTGGCCTGCGCCTTCGCGGCGAACTTGTCCACGCGCGCCTGCTGCTGAGCCACAGTGCGCTCCACCAGCTCGTCGGCGGAAAGCCCCAGTCCGAAGAACTCACCGAACTGCGCAAGCGTCGATTTCGCCGCGCGGCTCTCTGCTTCCTTCTTGGTGCGCCCCGTGCCCTGGCCAAGCGCCTGGTCGCCCGCGAACACTTGAGCCACGAACGTGCGGTCGTGCGGGGGGCCTTGTGTATCTACCAGCTTGTAGGTGGGCGTGATGCCGCCTTCTTGCAGCTTCTCTTGCAGGGCGCTCTTCGGGTTCTCGGGCTCGTGCGCCAGCTCCAACGACATGCGGTCGATCAGCGTACGCTCCACGAAGCTGTTGGCCGCATCCATTCCCCCGTCCAGATAGAGCGCAGCCACGATGGCCTCGTAGACGTTCTCGAGCGCCGAATGAAGCCCGCGCCTTCCCGTGCCGCGCTCGGACGAGCCGAAGATAATCACGTTGGCGATGCCCAGGTTCTCGGCCACTTCAGAGAGGTGCGAGCCTGAAACCAATGCCACCTTGATGCGCGTGAGGCCGCCTTCGTCGAGGTCGTGATAGCGATCGAAGGCATGGATGGCCACGATGGCTCCCAGGATGCTGTCGCCCAAGAACTCGAGCCGCTCGTAGGAATAGCGCACCGAACGCCCCTCCACAGCGGAAGGATGCGTTATGGCCGACAGCAAGTACTGCTGCTCTTCGAACCGATACCCGATTATCCTTTGCGCTGCATCGAGCTTTCTTTGCTGTTCCTCGTTCAAAGCATGAACCTTCATCTATGCCCCTTGCGGGAAATCAGCCTGGTTAAAGGGCAAAGGCTTTGCGCTTCGATCATGCTATTCCCCATAAGGGCGCGAACCACCAATTTATCCGATTGTATCCGAATCGCCCGTTGTTGGGTGTTTATCCGATAGACTGCGCGATATATTCAGAAACTCCCGAGCGCACGTAGCTCGAAGCCGCTGCGATGCCGCTTTTGATGGCCTTCGCATTCGACGAGCCATGCCCCACTATGCACGCACCCTTCACACCAAGAAGCGGCGCGCCCCCCGTAGCATCGGGGTCGACTTGCTTCATCAGCCCCTTCAGCCCGCTCTTGAGCGCTAGCGCGCCCAGCTTCGCCTTGAGCGACGACATCATGATGCCCTTGAGCGCCTTGAAGAGCCCCTTGGCCGTGCCCTCGATGGTCTTCAGGCACACGTTGCCCGTGAAGCCGTCGGTCACCACCACGTCGAAGGTACCAGCCATCAGGTCGCGCCCTTCGGCATTGCCCACGAACCCGGGCACGCTCTCTTGCAGAAGCTTATAGGCCGCTTGCGCCAGCGCCGAGCCCTTCTCCTCTTCCTCGCCGATGTTCAAAAGGCCGATGCGCGGTTCGGGCACGTTCATGATGCGCTGTGCATACGCCGAGGCCATCTGCGCGAACTGCACGAAGTACTCGGGCTTGCAATCGGCATTCGCGCCTACGTCGCACAGCAGAACCGGGCCTGCCGGAGCAGTGACCACCGTTGCCAAGCAGGGCCGCACGACGCCCTTGATGCGCCCGATCACCAGCGTGCCCGCCGCCAGACACGCGCCGGTAGAGCCTGCCGAGAAGAAGCCGTCGGCCTCGCCTTCCTTCACCAGGCGGCAGCCCACCACCAGCGATGAGTCCTTCTTCTTGCGCACGGCATTGGCGGGATGCTCGGACATGGTGACCTCTTCGGTAGTGACGCGCGCCGTGCAGCGCTCATGGCTTTGCGCGAAGGGAACCACCACGTCCTCGGGGCCGCAGAGCACTACCTGGAGGTCAGCGTCCTCCGCAAGCGCCATCCCCACGCCCTCGAGCACTACCTCGGGCGCGTTGTCGCCTCCAAGGGCATCTACCGCTATCGTCACCGTTTGGGTCATCGTGGATCCCTTCTGCTCGTCCATATAACAAGACCTCCTGCAAGCAATCGCTTGGAGGAGGCCCTGCACCTTATCGCAAGCCTGTGGCTAGTCGACGTCGATCACTTCGCGATCGCGATAGTAGCCGCAGCTCGGGCACACGCGATGCGGCAGCTTCACCTCGCCGCACTGCGGGCACACGCTGCGCGCGGGCTTGTCGATGCGGTCATGGGTGCTGCGACGCGTATGAGTGCGGATGCGTCCCATTCGTTGCTTAGGTACTGCCATTTCAGTGCTCCTTCTTCGTAAGCTCTCACCTGTTCAGGTGTTGGATAGCTCAAACACGCAATCTCGTATGGTAACAAAGCCACAAGCCCGTTGCAACAAGAATATCCTGCTGGTTCGAAAGGCCTGTGGATGGCAGAACGCCATGTAGTCCAGTAGCGTCACGCCCGTCGCAGCGCTCGGCAGCGTGCCTGAGATTTCCCCATCGGGGGCGCGAGGCGAAGAGTCGGGGTGCTGCAGCGAGTTCGGGCGCCAAGAGTATGGAATGCGAGGGGAACGGTAGGGATCAGCAGAGGAAGCGGCCGCAATGCGCCAGGTCAGAGCGTCGTGAACTAGCATGGCGATTGCAAGGGGTAAGGGAAACCATACTTTCGGGTGTCGAAATCGACGCAGCCACCCGGAAAACCGCTTCGTAGGGAGCGGGCAACGGCAGGCATATCGAGGTCAGGCGTCGCGGCCCAGGAATCCGAATCGGATTCCCCGCCCAAGGCGCAGGCGAGCATGGAATGTAAGTGCGTTCGACCAGCTCTAGTATAGAACGGATCATGACCGGAGCCATCAGCCCAAGCAATCAGGCTTCCCTCTCCTCCCCCATTCGCGCAAGCTCCTCGACGTCAGGCTCCTCGATCAAGCCCTTCCGCCAGAAGGCAGAGACCTCGAGCGCGGGCGTTATGCCACCATATTCTTCTAGATGGATGGGAATGTCGCCCCTGTTAATGAAAAAGCGTATCCAGGAATCGAGGCTTTTTGACCCAAACAACGCTCCCAGCTTACAAGCAAAGTGTAAGTCCAACATGAAAGTCAAGGACATAAAAGCCCTTGCCGCCGCAAAGGACGAGGACGACGAGGACCCGGACAGCACAGACGAGGACGACGAGGACACAGACGACAGCACAGACGAGGACAACGAGGACACAGACGACAGCGACAGCGATATCAATTCCGACGACAGCCGCCTAAAGGGCGTGTGCCTTCTCCACATCAACACTGTTGAGGAACTGGAAAACAAGAAGGAATATATTTTCGACATCATGAAGAAAATCCTGACCCAAAAGACTGCCGTTGATTATACTGTAGGCATCTTACAGCTTGACCCGCCGGAGATCTCAAAGCAGGCATAGCAGGCATAGCACAGGCGAAAAGTCCGATTATTGGACAAAGCATATAAAATGGCAAAAACAAAGAACAAGAACAAAACACAGCGTTGACAGGGTCTGAGGTGTGACGCGCAACGCCCACACCGCCCCAACGCTCAACAAGGAAAGAGAGGAAAAGCAGGTCAACGTATTAGTTGTAGGTGAAGGC